>DASYMY010000708.1:0-2753 GCA_036008825.1 Glaciihabitans sp. | reverse complement strand
CGGCGCCGTGAGCGAGATCACGGGCATGAAGCCATAAGGCGAACTGGAAAAAACCAAACATAAAAATCATGACCGCAGGCCAGATGATGATGTTTTCGAGCGTGACGGAACCGCGCTCATCACCGCCGGCGGGTGTGCCGGCGGCAGGGCGGGTGAGGCGGTTCCGTAAACGCATCATGGTGGCCTAGAGGGGAAGCTCTCCGGCCTTGGCGTTGATTGCGTTGACCACGATTGCGACGATGGCAATGGCGACAACGGCGATCGCGACAGTCCAGATGATCTGCTCCAGGGTCAACGAACCACGCTGAGCTGCAACAACGTTGGCCTGGGTGCGGCGCTCGGCCAGGTACGCGGGAAGGTTGCGAATGACGATGGAGAGCTTGAGGAAGAAGCTGGTGAGGACGGACATGCTGTTCTCTTTTCGAGTTGGGGTGGGGAGGGACGTGCTATTCGGGTGAGTAGAGGGAGTGAGAGTGAGGGTGCTCATGCTGCGACCAGCCTGAGCAGAGGTGGGGTGACGAGCATGGCCATAAACACAACACCGAGGAGCGCCTGTGGGTAGGTCATCCGTTCGCTGAGCCGGTTAGCGATGGTGTGTTCCTCGTTGAGGAGCTGCACCCGGAGCGCTTTACCGCGAGCCCGAAGACTTTCGTAGACAGCGGCGCCTTCTTCGCCGGACAATCGCATAATGTCTGCGACATCCGCCAACTCTTTAACACCGATTTCTTCGGACAGGCTGCGGAGCGCTTCCCAGGGCTGAATTCCGGAGAATCGAGCGCGAAGGAGTTCTTGTTTAATGCGCTCGAAGACCCAGGATTCGCCGATGCTGGCGGCTTCTTCCAGCGCAACGGACGCAGGAGCGCCACGCTTGCGTTCCGCGGCGACCAGCTCCAGGTAGGCGGCAATTGCACGGGAGAATTCTTGGCGGGCTTCGTCGGCCTGCTGCTTCACCATGACATCGGCCAGAGCGAGCATCACGAGTCCGAGCGGAATTGACGCCGCAGCCGAAAGCCCGAGCGCAAACGGAGGCAGCCCCAGCAACCAGAACAGTAGGGCAATGACCGAAGGGGTAAGCAGCCCCAGAATTCCGAGAAGAACTTTCTGGGCGTAGTACGTCTGAGTTGTGCGGCCCAGAATAAGAAGGTCTTGAGTGGGGGCACGGAAGCCAGGAAGGTCGGCAACGTTGCGCTGCGCCCACGACCCGAGACGTTCCTCCAGAGTTCCACCGTTGGTGGCGTACGCGTTGTCGTCTGTGCTGCCGAGTCGGTCGAGCGCCGAAACAAGCCGGGGCTGGCGCGGAGCGAGCTCGGCGATCAGAAGTGCAAGCCCGAGCCCAGCCACGGAGCCAACCAAAAGAACGATCTGCCACATCGCCATTAGCTTCTCGTCTTTCGTGTGTTCACCAGGATGCGCGGGGTCGGCACTCCGATGCTCATACGACGCATCCACACCAAAGCGGCGACATAGATAACAACGTAGAGCGTAAGCAACAGTTGTCCAACAAATTCTCGATATGCATCAAGAAAACTTCCGGACAGAGCTAGCGCGCCAATGGCCACCAGGGTGACGAGGGTCACCGATCGAGCGGTGGTTCGCGGCTTTTCTCGGTCGGTTTCAATCTCGCGGCGGTGGCGAACCTCATCAAAGACAATCTGCGCGAGGTCGTCCAGCGCGTTCGCGAGGCCCGCACCACGCACTCGGGACGCCAGGATGAGGTGAGCGGTGACCAGGTCAGCGGTGGGGTCGTTGAGCTCATCCGCAAATACCTGGAGGGCACGCGGTGTTGACCAGCGGGCGTTGATGCGGGCTACGAGGTTCGCGACCTCCGGCTTGATCGGCTCGGGGGTATTGCCGAGCGACACCGTGATGGCCTGCTCCAGCCCAACACCGGCGGTGATCAGACCCGACAGGCTGCGGGTCCAGGACTCGATTGCTTCGAGGCGGTCAATACTGCTGGCCGATAGTGGCTTGCTCAGCAAAATGGGCAGACCGATAACGGCAACGGGCACCGCGACCAACGCCACTATGAGCCCGGTGAAGTACCACAACACAATTCCCGCGAGGACACCGCCGCCCACGAGCAGGATGCGTGAGCGTGGAACAGTCCCCCGCACGCGCGCAGTCCGGCGCGCGATCAGGCCCGGAGGTTTGGGCCCGGTATCTGGCGCCGGAAAGAGACCCAAAAACAGCAGCAGAATGCCGCCGCCAAGGGCCATGGCAATGAAGGCAACGAGGACGGCTGTCACGACTCGATGCCCCCATCGGGAAGAAGCCACTTGGTGTCGAACCCTGCACCAACGAGGTCGGCCAAGGTGTCTTCCTGCGGCCGTCCCACGGCACGGGAGGTGGCCTGACCGGTACCGGCGCGGAAGATTTGCTGCACAACGGGACGGTTGGTTTCACCAGGAACCAGCTCACTGATGTCAGTCACAAAACGCTGGAGCGTGCGGTTGCCGTCGAGGTGGTTGCTGAGCTGAACAACAAAGTCAATGTGCTGTCCAATTTGGGCGTACCCAAATTCGCTCGCGGCACCAAGTTTCTGGCTGAGCAGAACGGCCATTCGTTCCACCGCATCGGCGGGGCTGTTGGCGTGCAGGGTGCTCATGGAGCCAGCTCCGGACTGCATTGCCTGGAGCATGGCTGTGATCTCAGGCCCGCGAACCTCACCGACGATGATGCGCTGCGTGTTCATACGGAGCGTCTCGACGAGCATCTCCTCCAGGGTGACCTCTCCAGGACGGCTGCCGTCTGGT
>DASYMY010000707.1:0-4032 GCA_036008825.1 Glaciihabitans sp. | reverse complement strand
TTTGGTGTTCCGGCCAGCCTGGGCTATCGCGATGACGCCTGCGGTGAGTTCTGCGAGTTCAACCCTGAGGAAGCTAAAGAACTCTGGGATGAAGCTGGTGGGCTACCGGAGCTGACTCTCTCCGTTGTGACAGGAACCGGGCGCGACGCCTACAGCGAAGCAATCATCAACATGTGGGAAGAAAACCTGGGTGCAACAGTCACGTTGAACTTCCTTCCGTCGGAGAACACGCACGCGGCTCTTCTTGGCCAGGAAACACAGAACCCGGTGTCTCTTGGCCGTGCCTCTGACTACCCGTCGCCATACTCCGTTCTCGGTTCAAGCTTCCTCACCGGAGCGCCCAGTAACTACGCGTTCTACTCCAGCGCTGAGTACGACGGCTTGATCGCCGATGCGCTCGCAGCTCCGTCGATTGACGAAGGAACAGCTTTGTTCGACGAAGCGAAGGATGTGCTGATCGCGGATATGCCCGTGATCCCACTGTGGACGTCGGGCACGAACTACCTGTCGTCAGAGCGTCTCGCGGACTCGTTCGAGATTGATCCGTACAACAAGTCGCCGTTCTCTACCTACGCGGTCGACTAACTCCTCACCCCCTTAGCCGTCAGGCGGCGGATGCTGCCGCCTGACGGCTCTCACGGAAGAGATCCCCCACGTGCACTTTTTATCCAGACGCTTACTCCAGGCGCTTGTGGCCTTCATCGGCACCACCCTGCTGGTGTTCCTTGCTGTCTTCGCCCTCCCGGGGGATCCCATTCAGGCGCTTGCGGGCGATTCCGGCCTCGGGGAAGCGGCCGAGCGGGCCCTTCGCGAAAAATACAACCTCGACCAGCCGATCCTGGTGCAGTACTGGTACTACGTGACCGGGCTCGCGCAGGGGAACTTCGGTGTCACCGTGGGTGGGGAACAGGTAGGAACTATCCTTGCCCGCGCATGGCCAATCACCCTGCAGCTCGCGGTCACCGCCTGGCTGCTAGAAATTGTCCTCGGTGTTGGTCTCGGCACCCTCGCCGCCCTGCGACCGGGCGGAATTCTGGACCGGTTTGTGTTGGGTGCCACCGTTCTCTCGTTGGCCGTCCCCACCTTTGTCTTCGCCTTTTTTATGCAACAGATCCTGGCCATTCAACTGGACTGGTTCCCTGTTGCCGGTGTCTCCCAGGGCTGGCCCGTCGCCTACATTCTTCCCGCGCTGTGTCTGGCAGCGCTCGGATTTGGCCCCGTCGCCCGGCTCACCCGCACGAGTGTGCTCAGCACCGTCAGCGCCGATTTTGTGACGACGGCCCGCTCAAAAGGCATCACCCCAATGCGGTTGAACACACAGCACGTACTGCGCAATGCTCTGGTGCCCGTGGTCACCTATCTGGGACTAGACCTCGGTGGGTTGCTCGGTGGATCGGTGGTGATCGAGGGGATCTTCAACATTCCCGGGGTCGGCGGTCAGCTGTTCTCAGGGATCAGCTCGCAGCAGGGCACCATCGTGGTCGGCATTGTCTCAGCGCTGGTGATCGTCGCCATTGTTATCAATCTGCTGGTTGAACTCGTGCACCGCCTCCTCGACCCAAGGATCGCAACCAATGACTAACCTCAACACGGCGGCCGTTGTGGTCGCCCCACCCACCGACATTCGAGTCAACCGCACCTGGCAGCGTCTCCGCCGAAACTTCACGTTCTGGGCCGGTTCGGCCCTGGTGCTGTTCTTCGTTTTTATCTCCCTGTTCCCCGCCCCCATCGCCGGTTTATTTGGTAACGGCAACCCGCGCCTGTGCGGGTTGGAATTCAGCGGGCAGGCTCCCTCACCCGGACACCCGTTTGGGTACACCACCCTGGGCTGCGACCTGTATTCCAGCGTGATCTACGGTGCACAGGCGTCCATTGGGGTGGGGCTGCTTGTCACCCTCGGCACCTGTGTTGTTGCCATCATCTTCGGCACCCTCGCCGGCTATTTCGGCGGCTGGGTCGACTCGCTCATTTCACGGTTCTCCGAAATCGTCTTTGCGGTGCCGCTACTACTCGGCGCGATCGTGATCCTTAACTCCATCGAGGGTCGCACGGTCATCGCGCTCAGTGCAGTACTGATTGTGTTCGCGTGGCCGACCTCGATGCGGATTATGCGCTCCTCCGTACTATCGGTGCGCAACCGCAGTTTTGTGGTCGCCGCCACCTCCCTGGGACTCAGCACCCCGCGCATCCTCTGGGTGCACGTCCTCCCCAACACGCTGGGTCCGATTCTGGTTCTCGCCACTTTGCAGATCGGCGCGATCATTGCGGCCGAAGCCACCCTCACCTACCTCGGTATTGGGCTGCAGCCACCGGCCCTGTCCTGGGGATTGCAGCTCTCCAGTGCCCAGAACTATTTCCAAGCCTCCCCCCACCTGCTGATCTTTCCTGCGCTGATGCTCACCCTCGCTGTCACGGGGTTTGTCATGCTCGGTGAAGCAGTGCGCGGGGCAACCAAGATGGGATCCGCAACATGACCCTCCGCTTCGCGGCCCGCCACTGGGACCACCTGCTGCCGTTGGCCCTCGGCGATATTGACACGCTTGGTGTTGACATCGACCTCGACAGACGCGACATCACCCCGAACCTATGGGCGTCGCCCGACCTGGACATCGCCGAATCCTCCTTCAGCCAATACCTCCTTAAACGGGCGGCCGGCGATGACAGTGTCACGGCCCTGCCCGTGTTTGTTATGAGCGGCTTCCGGCAACGGTGCATCATCACCCGCACAGACTCCGACATCACCAGCCTCGACCAGTTGCGCGGGGCAACCGTGGGACTCACCGGGTGGCCGGATAGCGGAAACACATGGACACGCGCCCTGCTACGCCGCGAAGGGGTGGGGCTCGACGAAGTGACTTGGCGGGTGGGCCCGCTCACCGATGCGCATCCGGTCACCGACCGGATCGGGCCATTTGGTGCCCCCAGCAACGTCGCGCACACCGATAACGACGGCACTCTCACCGCGCAATTGCTCGATGGCACCCTTGACGCCGTGATGACGCCGTTTATGCCACCAGGGTTCTACGCGCCGAATTCGCCCTACCGGCCGCTGTTCCGCAACACGGCCGCGGTCGAAGCGGACTACTACCGGGAGGTTGGTTATGTTCCCGGCATCCACCTGGTTGGCGTAAAAACCGCGCTCCTTGACGCCGATCCCACTCTCGCCCAAAAACTAGTCAACATCCTTGAGGCGTCAAAACGTTTGGCCGCCGAGCGGCACACCAAGCTGCAAGACGTTTTGCCGTGGCTCAACGATGCCGTTCAAGAAACGGAGGCCGTATTTGGGGATGACTGGCTGCGGTACGGCAGCAGTGCCGCCACAAACATGTTCGATGACTTCGCGGCGGAGCACCTCGCACAGGGAAGCCTCGACCGACACGTGCAGTACTCCGACGTTTTTCCGGTAGCGGTAGAACCACAGCACTGAACGGCACACGCTGGGTGTGAGAACACTCGGCAGAGACAATGAAAAGAGGTCGACCATGAGTTCAGCTCTGGGGGACGAAACAGCAGCGCTACTTCAACAACTGATCCGGCAGGCCTGTGTCAACGACGGCACCCCCACCTCCGGTCAGGAAATGCGCAACGTTGCTGTACTGGAAGAATTCTTCGCCGGCACGGCACTCGACTATGAGGTTGTTGAACCGGCACCCGGCCGCGGCAATCTCATCGCTCGCATCCGCGGTACCAACCCAGACGCACCATCCGTTGCGCTTGTGGGGCACCTTGACGTGGTCCCGGCCACCGAGCCAGAACTGTGGCAGCACAACCCGTTCGGCGGCGAACTCATTGACGGAGTCATCTGGGGTCGCGGCGCCATCGACATGCTCGGACTCACGGCCGCGTTCGCCGTGGTCACCAAACACATTGCCGACAGCGGTATCAGCCTGGCCGGGGACCTCATCTTCGCTGCTGTGGCCGATGAAGAAGCCGGCGGAGTGTACGGGGCAGGCTGGCTTGCCGCTCATCGTCCCGAACTCATCACGGCGGATTACTCCCTCACGGAAAATGGCGGAATTGTTCTCAGCGACG
>DASYMY010000706.1:0-4001 GCA_036008825.1 Glaciihabitans sp. | reverse complement strand
AGCCAGACGTAACGGTAGTCCCAGTTTCGGCTGCCGCCGAAGGTCTCCGGCAAGCTCGTGGTTGCCGCGGCAACAATGCCGCCGGTGTCTTCATGGGTCAGCGCCCGCAACACCAGTAAGGAACGTTGCACGATGTCCTCGTATGGGCCGTGCGCGAATGAAGTGCCGGCCCAGTCCTGCCACCAATCAACGGTGTGCGCAAGCTGCGCGTCAATATCAATCGCTGCAGGCGGGGTGCGGTGGGCCGGGTACCAGGTCAACGTGATGTCAACGGTTTCGCCTTCATCCACGGCGAATTCGGCGATGTGGTGATGATCGCGAGGGGTGAGCTTGGGGCCGCGAAGAATCATGGCGTCCGGTCCTGCGACGGCGATGAGCGCGTGCCCGCCCTCTGCGGGCGCCTGACGCACCCACGGCAGTGCGGCAGCGTAATCGAAACGGATCCGCACCTCTTCACTCATCGTCACCCGTCCGCTGATACCGCGAACTCGGCGCACCACATCGGCACGCCGATCCCCGTGGGGGAGAAAGTCCAATACCTCGACCTCACCGGTGTCGGTAATCCACCGCGTGGCGAGAACAAAAGTGTCGGGAAGATACGACCGGGAGGTGGAGATAACGGTGTCCAGCGGTGCAACCTTCCACCGACCGTGATCTTCGGTGCCGAGGAGCGCGCCAAAAACGGAAGCTGAATCGAACCGAGGCAAACATAGCCAGTCGATCGAGCCATCGCGCCCCACCAGTGCTCCGGTGTGGCAGTCGCCGATCAGGGCATAGTCTTCGATATTCATCGCCATGCAACTATCTTTCCAGCGTCCACCTGGACAAGTGTCGACAACTACCGGTTAGGGTCCGGCAGAATTCCCTCGTCCATCAGCTGTTCCGACAGGCCCGCCCCGTCGGGGGCATACATCCACGGCACGTCGGTTGCGGAGTTCTGGCCATCGGCCGACTTACGTCCACCGGCGAGCACCGCTTCACTGGTGGACAGCTGGCGGATACAGACCGCGGTGACCCGGTCATCGTGATCGCGCACAAAGTCGCCGTACAACTCTTCGTCGTGCTGTCCGTCGTCACCTACTAACAACCAGCGGATGTCAGGAAACTCTTCGGCCAGTCGGCGCAATGTGGAGTGTTTGTGCTCCTTGCCGCTACGGAACCAGCGGTCGTGGGTGGGCCCCCAATCGGTGAGGAGGAGGGCGCCGGCGGGGTACAGGTTGCGGGATAAGAACCGAGTCAGCGTTGGGGCGACATTCCACGCTCCGGTGGAGAGATAAATGATCGGGGCGCCCGGGTGAGTGCGAGTGAGTCGCTCATACAGCACCGCCATTCCGGGAACGGGGCGTCGGGCGTGCTCGTCAAGAACAAAGGTGTTCCACGCCGCCAAAAACGGGCGAGGCAGCGAGGTCACCATCACGGTGTCGTCAATGTCGGAGACCACACCAAAACGAGCAGAGGGGTCAACCACGTAAATCGGCGCTTCCACACTGTCCGTGTCGTCGGTGCGAATGTGAATGGTGTTCCACCCGATCGGAAGGGACACCTCGATCCGCGCGTCAACAACCCCACCGCGGTGGGGGTTCACCCGAAACTCGGTACCACCGGCGCTGATGATGACCGGTACGTCATCGACCGGGACACTCGTAAAGCTTCGCCACCCCCGGATGTTGCTGTACCCGGTGGGCGTTTCGTCGGTGTCATCGGTAGCGGTGGCATCGGCGCTGAGCAGAACCCGCCCGAGTACTCGAATCCAACCGTCTCCGCCGTAACCGGTGTACGGAATAACGGTAGGGGTGAGCCCGCGACGGCGGGCCCGCTTCTCCCGGAACGCATGAAACGAGTCTTCAATTCGTGCAGCACGATGAAGAATCGGCTGAGCGGCCGCTGGTGTCCTGCGGGGTGTTCGAGCCATGGCCCTAGTGTGTCACGGTTGTTGTTTCACCAGGGTCGGTCCATTGTTTTGCACCGAACCCACTTCCGGTCCCACTTCGTAGAAGTCGGCACGTTCGGCCACCTCAGCGCCGCCCTCGACAACGTGTTCAACCAGATCAAAGTCGCCCTCCGCGTGGGGGTCCAACCATTCCTCCACAAAATCGGCGTCGAGGAACACGGGCATCCGCTCGTGAATGTCCGTAAGAAGTGCCGTGGCGGGCCGGGTCAGGATGGTGGCTGACAAGAGCCAGGCGGTGGCGGGGGAGTCGGCGGCAGGGTTACGCCACCATTCGTAGAGCCCCGCAAAGAGAAAAAGTTCGTCACCGGGGAGTGAAATGTAGTGGGGGCGTTTGACGCCGTCGACGGTGCGCCATTCGTAGTATCCCGATGCCGGAACCACCGCGCGGCGGCTGATCAACGCCTGCTGAAACGACGGCTTCTCGGCAACTGTCTCGCTTCTAGCATTAAACAGGGGTGGCCCATCGGGGGTTGCGGAGAAGCCCGGAACCAGTCCCCACCGGGCAGCCTCGATTCTGCGCACCGGTTCATCGGTATCGCCGACCTTCGGGATGGAGTCGATAACCACCGAAATCCGTTGTGTTGGCGCGATATTCCACGAAGGCTCTGGCAGATTTGCCCCTTCAATATCCACATCGAAGAGCGCGACCAAGTCACTCGTTGTTCGGTCCAAAACGAATCTTCCGCACATTCAATCAATCATGCCAAAATCATCTGTCAACCGGATACGGCGGTTCTGCCGCCCCCGTTGCGGGGGCGCGGTACGATTTCCTCAACATACTTAAGGAGACGCCGTGCCGTTCACAGACCTCACCGAAGTGCAGCTCGGTAGATCAGCGCAACTTCGTAACGAGCCCGTCCAGGCGCGCAGTGCCGCGCGTTTGGAAGCTTTGCTGGATGCTGCGGCGTCCGTTGTTGAAGAACTCGGTTACGAAAGGCTGACCACCGCCATGGTTGCGGAGCGCGCAGGCGCTTCCATTGGCACCGTATATCGGTACTTTCCTGACCGGATTGCAGTGCTTCAAGCGCTCGCTACCCGCAACCTTCATCGTGTGCTCGAACGCATCCGTACCGAGTTCGCCGACGAGAAACACACCACTCTCGCAGACACCCTCGCTTCGGGCTTCGACATTTACGTTGACGCCTTCCGAACGGAACCCGGGTTCCGCTCCCTCCGTACCGGCGACGTGATTGACCTTCGTCCAGCACCAGCTCCCACCACGTTCAATTCGGCAATCGCCGAAGAGACGTTGCGGATGCTCGCGGACCGTTACGAGATTGCGACCACCCCGGAATCGCAGTTCGCGTTCGAGATTGCGATAGAAGTGACCGATGCGCTTGTTGCGCGTGCCTTCGCCCGAGACAACAACGGAGACCCCGTCATCTTGGAAGAGGCTCGGCGCGTTGTGGGCTCCATCTTGCGCGAACACTTCGGCGACGCCCTCGATAAGTAACTGCGTTTCTGCCTGTAGCGCGGTGTGGCGGATGGGGTCATGCCACAAAATTGGCACAGTGGGAATAGTTAGCGCGCGCGTTTGTGTTGACAAACGGAAGAGACAATTGATGGGCTTCATGCCTAAAAAGTGTTAGACACCAATCCGATTGTCTTAGCGCGGCCGAATAGTGATTAGCTTGGTTTTTGGCAAGTGTCGATTCGTGTGTCCCCACGAGGAATGAGCCGCAGTCCCCATGATCGAATTCCGCAACGTCTCCAAAACGTTCCCCGATGGAACCCGCGCCGTCGATGGTTTCAGTGTGGTGATCCCGTCCCGTAAGACCACGGTCTTTGTGGGTTCGTCTGGTTGCGGCAAAACAACACTCCTTCGGATGATCAACCGGATGGTTGACCCGACATCGGGAACCATTGAGATCGATGGGGATGACATTGCCCTCGTTGAGCCAGTTCAATTGCGCCGCTCAATCGGATATGTGATGCAAAACTCGGGCCTGCTGCCGCACAGAAAAGTCATTGACAACGTTGCGACGGTTCCTCTACTCAAAGGGGTCAACCGGAAACAGGCGCACCAGGACGCTTTAGCTCTCCTCGACAC
>DASYMY010000705.1:0-1583 GCA_036008825.1 Glaciihabitans sp. | reverse complement strand
TCACTTACCTGGCGATCCGCAACTGGAGTTGCCCATGGGACGATCACTTTCACAACTACTACGTCTATCGCCAGGCGAACGGGAAGTGGTCCATGCTTCCCTGGGACTTCGATTACGAGTTCGGTGAAAACCGTCCGTATACCGCCCCCATTTACGAAACCAATGGCAACCAGTTCAAGGACACGTTCCTCAACTTTTACCGCACGGAGTTCAACCAGAAGCTCTGGACGCTGAATAACACCCTGCTCACTCCGGCGAATCTTCAGTCGATGGGGATCAACCTTGGTCAGTTCAATATCGACCGGAGGACGGAAGTTAATCGGCAACTGAACCTCGGTATCTATCGCCTGCCTATTCAGCCCGTGGCGCAAGGACCGGTGAACGGGGCGGGTGCGACGCCGCCCGCGCTGCTTTCAGCCTCGGCTTATGCCCACACGAGCGGGAATGTGTCCGGGGTCAATGCCCATGCGAAGTCAAAGTGGGAGATCCGCGCTTCCAGCGGCACCTGGAATGAGCCGCTGTATGTGCAGACCAGCACCACCAATCTCACTTCGCTGCCCATTCCATTCTCCGAGCTGGTCCTTGGTAACACCTACTTCTGGCGAGTGACTTACCTTGATGCTCTGGACCATCCGTCCACCACGTCGGCTGAGGCCTCCTTCATCTTTGGTGTGGGAGACGTCACGGAAAACCTCGTGGTCATGGATGCGGGCAGCCTGTGGAAATACAACGCGGAGTTTGCACCAACCAATTTGAACTGGACGACCCTTGGGTATGACGACAGCTCGTGGCTCTCGGGAGCCGCACCGTTGGGGCACTCACCATCAGCAGCCCTGCCGGTTGCAATTCGCACCGTCATCCCGCCGACTGACCGCGTCTCGTTCTACTTCAGGAAGGGATTCACTTACAGCGGCAGCAAAACCGCCACGACCGTCCTTCGGCTGCGGCACTACATCGATGACGGCGTAGTCCTCTATTTGAATGGGACGGAACTGAAGCGGACGCGTATGTCCACCAGTGCGGATCAGTATGCGCTGGCGGCCAGCGGTTGGGTGGGTGATCCGACGCTTGAGCCTTCTTCGTCCACCTGGTTCACCGTCCCAACTGCTGCATTGCAGAATGGTGAAAACATCCTCGCCGCATCCGTTCACCAATTCAGCGGTGATACAGCGGACTTCATGTTCGGATTGGACCTTCAGGTCACCTATACGCCCGGTTCCGCTGGTGTCGTGATCAACGAAGTGATGGCTGATAATCAGCGCGCGGTGTCCAACGGTGGCGCCTTTCCGGATTACGTGGAGTTTTACAATAAGGGAACCGTGGACGTGGACATGGGTGGACTGAGCCTGAGCGACGACTCGCTCAATCCAAACAAGTTCGTGTTCCCGGTGGGGACAGTCGTGCCCGGCGGATCGTATCTGATGGTCTGGTGTGACAATGATTTGGCGGCGCCGGGTATCCACACCGGTTTCAAACTGAGTGCAGGCGGTGGCGCGGTTACCCTGTATAGTGGCACTGCACTGGTCGATTACGTCACCTATGGCGTGCAGGCTCCTGGCCTCCCAATAGGAAGGATTCCGAAC
>DASYMY010000704.1:0-1540 GCA_036008825.1 Glaciihabitans sp. | reverse complement strand
GGCAACGATGAGCAGTTCCGGTACGAGTCGGCTACCCTTCTGGCCACCGTGCTGCACATGCACCGCGGAACACCCTACGTTTACCAGAGCGACGAGATTGGGATGACCAACGTCCCTTTCACCCAGCTCTCCGACTACCGCGACATCGAATCGTTGAACTACTACAACGAAGCCGTCGCCGGCGGGGCTGACCCGGCTGAGATTCTTGCTGCACTCCAGATTCGTAGCCGCGATAACGCCCGCACCCCGGTGCAATGGGATGCCAGCGCCAACGCCGGCTTTACCACCGGTGAGCCCTGGATCGCCGTCAACCCGAACTACCGCGACATCAACGTGGCCGCCGACCGCGCCAGTGAGCGTTCCATCTTCCGCTACTACCAACGCCTCATCGAACTGCGTCACAGCATGCCGGTTGTTGCTCTCGGCGACTTCCAGCTGCTTGAGCCGGAGCATCCGCACCTCTACGCGTTCACCCGTACCCTCGCCGAGGAAACCCTCCTCATTGTTGCCAACGTCTCAAACGATCCCCTCCTCGTTGATCTCATCGCCGATAGAGACCCAGCAGAAATCATCATCGGAAACTATTCTCAAGCGGATGCCACAGTGCTCGGCCCGTGGGAGGCACGGGTTTACCGGTGACAGGCGAACTGCGCCGCACGCTCGGCACCCCACAAGCTGTTGTTGTTGGACTTGCCGCGATGATGGGCGCTGGTGTGTTTTACGTCTGGGCGCCAGCCGCAGCGGCCGCCGGCACCGGGCTGCTGATCGGCCTGCTGATCGCCGCAGTGGTCGCCACCCTCAATGCGCTCAGTACAACTCAGCTGGCCATGGCGCATCCTGTGTCGGGCGGGGCATACGCGTACGGGCGCCACACCATCGGGCCGCGGATAGGGTTCACCGCCGGCTGGTTGTTTATGGTGGGCAAAATCTCCTCCGCGGGAGCAATCGCCCTGATCGCCGGCAGTTATCTGGCCCCCGACTACGCCCGTCTGATCGCGGTGCTCGCCGTTGTTGTGCTGGCCGCCATCAACGCGACCGGCATCCGCAGCACCAGTCGGGTTTCCACCTTGATCGTGGGCACCGTGCTTGGTGGTCTCCTCCTGATCATTGTGACCACCCTCATCCGGCTGCCAACACTGCAGCTGCAGCCGCTCGGTGGCACCCTCGACATTGGGGCGAACGGGTGGTTGGGAATCCTGCAATCGGCTGGATTGCTCTTTTTTAGTTTTGCCGGGTACGCCCGAATGGCGACCCTCGGCGAGGAAGTGCTCGACCCGCGCAAAACATTGCCAAGGGCAATCATCATCGCGCTGGCCATCACCCTGCTGATTTATGGCACCATCGCCATCCTCTGCGTCACGGTCCTCGGAATTCCGGCTTTGGCCCAGAGCACTTCCCCTGTCGCTGATTTAGTCAGCGACGGGTGGGATACGGTCATCCGCACTATCGCTGCTATTGCCTGTTTGGGCTCTCTGA
This sequence comes from Glaciihabitans sp., assembly GCA_036008825.1. Lineage (GTDB taxonomy): Bacteria > Actinomycetota > Actinomycetes > Actinomycetales > Microbacteriaceae > Glaciihabitans. The sequence goes on along the minus strand of DASYMY010000704.1, from coordinate 64 downwards.
TGGGTGTTCTCGCCGGATTGTCCCGCACCGGATTGGCGATGTCTCGCAATAAGGATCTGCCGGG
>DASYMY010000703.1:0-1934 GCA_036008825.1 Glaciihabitans sp. | reverse complement strand
CCCTACAGGGCCCGCACCCACCACAATCACCGATCGGGGCATGTCATATCCTCACTCTCAAGCCGCTACGGGCGATTACCGCCCATAAATGCGCGGTAATCATTCATGGCAGAATGACAGAGGCTCGAGCGCCCTGTCAATGACTTAGCAATGGGCGCAGGACCTAAGTGGAGGTTTGGTGCGCACCTGACCCCTGGGGTCGAAGTTGTGATTTCTCCCCGCTCGATAGCGACTAGCTATTTGGTGCGGGTAGTGGGCAATCTCAAATGAGGCGTCTATCCGATAACACGGCCCACTAAGCGGTCCACGTCGAAGGGTTGACAATATTCAATGACCTAGATCACTATTGGGCTCAGATATCGACCTATGAGGGCGACTATCGCACAAAGTTTAGGTTCATTGAATGCGCGCCAACGATGGCCGCAACGACAGCAGACGAGGAGTTGCAGATGAGAGTCTTCATCGCTGGCGCCGGAGTAGGCGGACTGTCCACAGCACTTTCATTGGATGCCGTGGGACTTCGTGACATCACGATTGCCGAGACCGCTCCCGAGATCCGCCCGCTCGGTGTCGGGATTAATCTCCTGCCCCACGCTGTGCGTGAGCTCTCGGAATTAGGACTGGGCCCCGAATTGGAGGCCCGCGGGCTCCCAGTTGACTACATGGCGTACTACGACCAGTACGGCAACCACATCTGTTCCACCCCGAGAGGTCTGAAGGCTGGATATCGCTGGCCTCAGTACTCGCTCCACCGCGGAGACTTGCAGATGATGTTGCTCCGAGAAGTCCACAGACGCCTGGGGTCCGACGTTGTGCAGACCGGCACAACGGTGCGTGGATTTGAGCAGTGGGGGGACCGCATCGACGTCGAAGTGACTGAGCAGCGCGGTGCCCAGACCTCGGCGAGCGTCACACACGCCGCCGATGTACTCATCGCGGCTGATGGCATCAACTCCACGGTTCGGTCATTGCTCTATCCGACGGAAGGATCTCCACGTTGGAACCAGTGTGTGATGTGGCGTGGTACGTCACGCGTGGACAACGATTTCCTCGACGCCAGGACCGTGATATTCGCCGGTCATCACGATCAACGCTTCATGGCCTATCCCATCCGTAACCACGACGGGGAGGTAATACTCAACTGGATCGCAACCATGAGGGTTGGCGGCAGTGACCTCGCACCCGAGGACTGGAACCGTCGTGTTGACCCGGAGCAGATCATCGAGTCCTATCGCTCCTGGACACTGGGCCCCCTGCACGTTCCGAGCGTGATGGAGTCGAACGAGGGAGTTTACGAGTACCCGATGACCGATCGGGATCCGTTGCCAAGATGGTCGTTCGACCGTCTAACCCTTCTGGGAGACGCAGCCCACCCCATGTATCCGACAGGTTCTCAAGGGTCATCACAGGCGGTGCTCGATGCCAGGGTCTTGGCCAAGGAGCTGCACAGCAATCCCGATGTCGTCACATCGCTGAAACTGTACGAGGACAAGCGCATGGAGGCTACCGCTCAGGTGGTGCGTTCAAATCGCCAGATGGCCGACGCGCGCCTACTCCAAATCGTCCACGAACGAGCCCCCCGCGGTTTCGTCGACGGCCGCGAGGTCATCTCGGAGGCTGAGGTGCGTGAGATCACCGATACATATCAGGTGATGGCTGGCTTCGATCCCGAGACGCTGAACGGCCGCCCGTCCATGGCTTCCAAATAGGAGCTTTTATGCACAACGGAAAGCTCCAACAGCGCTTGCCGCTCACTCCCGCCAAAGTGGTAGGCGCCGGTGAGCACAAGGTCGTCGTTGCCCACGGGTGGTTGGGCGGCTCTGAATCCTGGGGCCCCACATGGGACACCCTAGACACCGAGACCTTCACGTACGCCTTTTTAGACGGACGAGGTTACGGGCATGCTCAGGGCATTGGGGGAGAGTACACCGTCC
>DASYMY010000702.1:0-11319 GCA_036008825.1 Glaciihabitans sp. | reverse complement strand
GTACGAACCGGTGCGTTACGGGGGCGATCTGCGATGTGGTGCTCGCGCTTGTCGCCAGTGATCCATGCCTCAATGAAGGGATAGAACGCAACTAGCGCAATGAAGATCCCGATGATAATGAGCGGAGCCAAAATGTTCATTGACACTGTTGCGCCCAGGATGACGAATTCCCACCCCGGCGGCACCAGTCGTAGCGCGCCGTCGGCGAATCCGATGTACCAGTCTGGCTGCGTACCTGCCGAGACCGGCGATGGGTCGTACGGTCCGTAGTTCCAGATTGGGTTGATCGTAACGGTGGCCGCGATCAAGACGATTATGCCGAAGACGATGAAGAAGAACCCACCAGCTTTCGCTGCAAACAACGGCATGATTGGCGCACCAACAACGTTGTCGTTGGTTTTACCGGGACCCGCGAACTGGGTGTGCTTGTTGATGATAAGCAGCAGCAGGTGAACACCCAAAGCAGCCACAAGAATGGCAGGAAGGATCAAGATGTGCAGGACGTAGAGACGACCGATGATGTCGAATCCGGGGAACTCCCCACCGAAAAGAAGGAACGAAATCCACGTACCGACTACGGGGATGCCCTTGATGATTCCGTCGATGATCCGCAGGCCGTTACCCGACAGCAGGTCGTCGGGGAGCGAGTAGCCAGTGAATCCCTCGGCCATTGCGAGGATGAATAAAACAAAACCGATGAGCCAGTTGATTTCACGGGGCTTGCGGTAAGCGCCAGTGAAGTAAACGCGGAGCATGTGCAGGCCGATGGAGGCAACGAAGAGCAGAGCAGCCCAGTGGTGTACCTGGCGCATGAGCAACCCGCCGCGGATATCAAAGGAGATATCCAACGAGGACGCCATTGCGGCCGACATGGCGATTCCCTTGAGCGGCACATAGGAACCGTCGTATTCAACTTCGGTCATAGATGCATCGAAGAAGAAGGTGAGGAATGTACCGGAAAGGAGGATCACTACGAAGCTATAAAGTGCGACCTCACCGAGCATGAAGGACCAGTGGTCGGGGAAGATCTTACGACCGACCTCTTTCACCAAACCAGAGATGCTGGTTCGCTCGTCGATGTAGTTCGCCGCGGCTCCTGTGAACCGAGCGCCGCGCGAAGGAGCTACAGCGGTCGCGGGTGGGGCATCCGTGGTTGTCAATTGAGTTCACGCTCCCAAAAACTGGGTCCGACTGGTTCGAGGAAGTCGCTTTGCGCGACGAGGTAGCCTTCGCTGTCCACGGCAATGGGCAGCTGGGGGAGCGCCCGCTTCGCCGGTCCAAAAATCACTTCGGCGTGGTTTGCTACGTCGAATTGCGACTGGTGGCACGGGCAGAGCAGGTGGTGTGTCTGTTGTTCGTAGAGGGCTACGGGGCAACCGACGTGGGTGCAAATCTTGGAATACGCGACAATGCCATCGTAAGACCAGCTGGCCCGATCCGGGGATTCAATCAGGTCTTCGGGGCGAAGACGCATCAACAGCACAGCTGCTTTGGCCTTCTCCTCGAGCTTGTGCTCGGAATCGTTCAATCCGTCAGGAATGACGTGGAACGCGGAACCCACCGTGACGTCGGAGGCCCTGATAGGCGTTCCGCTGGGGTCACGGGTCAATCGAACACCTTCGTCCCACATGGTGTGCTTGAGCAGCGCCACGGGGTCTTCGGCGGGGGCAAGATCGCGGAATAGTGCGACCGCGGGAATCGGCGTCAGGACCAGCGCACCGATAAGGCTGTTGCGAATTAAGGAACGGCGTCCAAAACCGGACTCCTTGTTGCCAAGTGCGAAAATCTCAACTGCTCGCGCTCGAGTTGCATCGGTGCCGCGGGTTCCGTGACGTTCTTCCACCAGCTCGACATCGCTCATTAGAGCTTTTGCCCAGTGAACGGCGCCCAGACCAATGCCCAAAAGCCCCAGTGTGATTCCAAGACCTAGCATCAGGGTGTTCATCCGGACAGAGGACATATCGCCCGGAATGATGGGGAAAGCGATGTACGCAGCTACTGCGAACACGCTTCCAACGATGGAAAGGAAGAAGAGGATCGAGACCTGGCGCTCGGCGCGCTTTTCTTTCTTCGGATCCGTATCCGTGAGACGAGCTCGGTGCGGAGGGAAGCCCGGGTTAACCAGGGCGTCAGGGCGCACGACCGCCGTACCTGGAGACACCTGGGGTGCCTCCGACTTCACGATTGCCGAGCCGGCAGCGGTGTTCGCGCCCTCAGGAACGGCTGCGCCGTTTCCTGTGGCGACACCGTCGTCGTGCTGTGCCATTCTCTTCCCTTCGACCAACGCGTTAGCGCTGTTGTTGCTGAGCTAGTTAGAACGTGCTGTGAGCCAGACCGTGACTGCCACGATCGAGCCGAGCCCGAAGATCCAAATGAATAGGCCCTCAGAGACGGGGCCGAGGCTCCCGAGCGAGAGGCCGCCGACGGAAGGGTTGTCATCGAGGTACTTGAGGTACGTGATGATGTTCGCCTTCTCCTCAGGCGTGAGGTTCTCGTCGTTGAACACGGGCATGTTCTGCGGGCCCGTGAGCATAGCTTCGTAGATGTGCTGCTCTGAGACGCCGGCCAATGCTGGCGCGTACTTGCCTTCTGTGAGCGCACCGCCGGCACCGGCAACGTTGTGGCACATGGCGCAGTTGATGCGGAACAGCTCGGCGCCCTCGGCGGCGTCGCCGTCGGCCTGCAGGTATTCCTCGTCCGGAATCGCCGGGCCGGGTGCCTGCGCGGCAACGAAGGTGTACAGCGCCTTAATCTGCTCTTCAGTGAACTGAACTGGCTTCTGCTCGGCCTGAGGACCGGACTGCGCCATCGGCATACGGCCGGTCGCGACCTGGAATTCGACCGATGCCGCACCTACACCGATGAGAGACGGACCAGCATCTGCGCCGGTGAGGTCAAGACCGTGGCAGCTCGCGCAGTTCGCCGCGAACAACTTGGAGCCTTCGTCAACGAGCTGCTCGTGTGCAGCGGTGGTATCCGCGGTCGCTGTTGTTGTGAACAGTGCGTACGCGCCGCCTGTGCTGAGAAGACCGATAGTGATCAGAGCAATAGACGCCAGCGGGGAGCGGCGACCGGTGCGTGCCTTACGAGCTTTGGGAGTGGGTTTGGGCATTGCTGTTAGGTTCCGCTTCTTATCTCAGGAGGTAAATGACGGCGAAAAGGCCGACCCAGACCACGTCAACGAAGTGCCAGTAGTACGACACCACAATTGCGCTCGTTGCCTCTTTGTGTCCAAAGTTCTTTGCTGCGTACCCGCGACCAATGATGAGAAGGAACGCGATGAGACCAGCTGTTACGTGAATTCCGTGGAATCCGGTGGTCAGGTAAAACGCAGAACCGTACGAGTCGGAGCTCAGGGTGACACCCTCACTGACTAATAGGGCGTACTCGTAAACCTGACCGATGACAAAGATTGCTCCCATCACGTAGGTGACGAAGAACCACTCGACCATTCCCCATTCGGAGAGTTTCCAGCTTTTGCGCTTGGGTTGCAGTCGCTCAGCGGCAAACACGCCCATCTGGCAGGTAAACGAAGACGCGACAAGGATCGCGGTGTTGATGCCGGAGAAGGTGAGGTTTAGGTACGAGGACTGTGATTCCCACAGCTCGGGGGCAGTGGATCGAAGCGTGAAGTAGATTGCGAACAAACCCGCAAAAAACATCACTTCGCTGCCGAGCCAGACGATTGTGCCAACCGCGACTGGGCTCGGACGATTAACAATGGGGGCGCCGACCGGTCGCGTTAGAGAAGTACTCGTCACACTTCCATTATGGAGCACAAAGACGCCATGCACTCCCACCTCGGGGGTCTGTCGCGCCCGAATCGTTAGGATTTGAAGCATGTCCCCTGAACTTACTTGGCCTCGGCTCTTGAATTCTTTGGTTGACGGCGCCGACCTCTCAATCAATGACGCCACCTGGGCAATGCAGAAGGTGATGTCGGGAGAAGCGACCTCAGCGCAACTGGCGGGAATGCTCGTCGCCCTCCGGATCAAAGGCGAAACCGTGGACGAGATAGTGGGCTTCCGCGATGCCGTACTGGCCCACGCGCTGCCGATCGAGGTTGATTCACGTGTACTTGACATCGTCGGCAGTGGTGGCGACCCGTATGGGGCGGTCATTAATATTTCGTCAATTGCGTCCATCGTTTGTGCGGCGGCAGGTGTGCCGGTTCTCAAACATGGAAATAGGGCTGCAAGTTCGTCGTCTGGCGCCTCCGATGTGCTCACCGCACTTGGTGTGGACATCACTATCTCACCGGCGCGAACGGCAGCGGTGTTAGAGGAGACGGGGATTAGCTTCGCGAACGCAGCGCTGTTCCACCCGGGTTTCCGGCATGCGGGTTCAACGCGAAAAGAGTTGGGGATATCGACATTGTTCAACATCCTTGGGCCGTTATGTAACCCGGCGCGGCCCGACGCGTCGGCGGTGGGTGTGTCCAGCCTGGAACGTGTTCCCCTTGTGGTCGGGGTGTTTCAGACGCGCGGGGCCACCGCCCTTGTGTACCGCGGTGACGACGGCATCGACAAACTGACCACAACAGGTCATAGTCACGTGTGGGAAGTGTCCCGCGGGTCGGTCACGGAACACGACCTTGACCCTCACGATCTTGGGATTGCGCGTGCACCCATTGAGGAATTGCTGGGATCGGGCCCCGACTACAACGCCGGACTGGCGAGGGACGTGCTCGCGGGGGTGCGTGGTCCCGTCCGTGACATTATTCTGCTCAACGCGGCGGCGGGTCTGGTTGCGTTTAATCTCGCGAACAACCCCGAACTGCTTCGACAGTCATTCGTTGAGCGGATGAAAGAACAACTCGACATCGCTGCGGCGGTGGTCGACTCAGGCGCAGCTAGAGAAAAACTTGCGCAGTGGGTCACTGTTTCTTCGCGGCCGGAGTAGAAGTAACTCGATCCTTGAGCTCTCCGGCGGCTGGATAAGCAGCATGACCCGGCACGTACTAGCGCCGGGTCATGCTGAGGGGATTAGAAGGACGAACTAGACGACATCGCTGTCGACCCAGTCGAACGTCTTGGTGACCGCTTTCTTCCAGTTGCGGAGCTGACGTTCACGCTCCTCGTTCTCCATCTGCGGCTCCCACCGGCTGTCTTCCTGCCAATTGCTACGCAGCTCATCCAGATCACTCCAGAATCCCACTGCAAGGCCTGCTGCATACGCCGCACCAAGTGCCGTCGTTTCAGCGACAACGGGTCGAATGACGGGAACACCAATAATGTCCGCCTGGAACTGCATCAGGAGGTTGTTGGCGATCATTCCACCGTCGACCTTGAGCTCGGTCAGGTCCACGCCGGAATCCGCGTTGACTGCGTCCAGCACCTCGCGAGTCTGGAACGCTGTTGCTTCCAACGCCGCGCGGGCGATATGGCCCTTGTTCGCGAAACGGGTAAGCCCCACAAGGGCGCCTCGTGCATCCGCTCGCCAGTACGGAGCAAAGAGACCAGAGAACGCTGGGACGAAGTACACGCCGCCGTTGTCGTCAACCGTTTTGGCAAGAGTCTCAATTTCCGGTGCGCTGGAGATGATGCCCAGGTTGTCGCGGAGCCACTGAATCAGTGAGCCGGTGACTGCAATCGATCCCTCAAGCGCGTAGTGCGCGGGTGCATCTCCGAGCTTGTACCCAACCGTCGTGAGCAGCCCGTTTTTGGACTGAATAATCTCCTCACCCGTATTGAAGATTAGGAAGTTACCGGTTCCGTAGGTGTTCTTAGATTCACCCGTGTCGAACGCAGCTTGCCCGAACGTCGCTGCCTGCTGGTCACCGAGGATGCCAGCGACCGGGACTTCTCGCAAAAGGCTCGATGATTCGACTACGCCGTAAACCTCAGACGAGCTCTTGATTTCGGGGAGCATTGACTTTGGTACGTCGAAGACGGCGAGAATTTCGTCATCCCATTGCAGAGTCTCAAGGTCCATAAACAGAGTGCGAGATGCGTTGGTCACGTCGGTGACGTGCACACCGCCGTCGACGCCGCCAGTGAGGTTCCAAGTCACCCAGCTGTCGGTAGTTCCAAAGAGAAGGTCGCCGGCCTCTGCTTTCTCGCGAGCGCCCTCGACGTTCTCGAGGATCCAGACAATTTTTGTTCCGGAGAAGTATGTGGCCAATGGCAGCCCCACCTTTGCTTTGAAGCGGTCTCCGCCGCCGTCCGCTGCGAGTCGGTCGACGATGTCTTGGGTGCGGGTGTCTTGCCAAACAATGGCGTTGTAGACGGGCAGTCCGGTCGTTTTGTCCCAGACAACCGCGGTTTCACGCTGGTTGGTAATGCCCACTGCCGAGATGTCGTGACGAGTGATATCAGCGCGGGACAACGCCTGGCCGATTACCTCACGAGTGTTGTTCCAAATCTCCATTGGGTCATGCTCGACCCAGCCCGCGCGGGGAAATATTTGTTCGTGTTCTCGTTGCCCAACAGAAACGATTGATCCTGAATGGTCAAAAACAATGGCTCGTGTGCTTGTCGTGCCCTGATCGATTGCGACGATGTAGTCACTCACGGAAATAACTCCTTTGTTGGGGCCGCGCTCGTACGCAGCCGTCCCTGTGATGATGCAAATAGCGATGAAACCGGTAAAACCTGAGGAATCGACGCTACATAAGCGGAAGTAGCGGGGTGGCAGCCAGGCCACCAAGGATGCCGCCGATGACTGGTCCTACTACGGGAATCCAGGAATAGCTCCAGTCGCTTGTCCCTTTTCCAGCGATAGGAAGCACTGCGTGGGCAATACGGGGGCCAAGGTCACGAGCAGGGTTGATGGCGTACCCGGTCGGCCCACCGAGGGAGGTGCCGATCACGACAACCAAGAAAGCAACCGGGATGGCTCCCAGCGCGGCGAGACCGGCGGGAGAGGACACTTCCGGGTCACCAACACGACCGAAGCCAATGACAACGAAAACCAGTACGAATGTGCCGATGATTTCGGTTACCAGGTTCCAACCGGTGCTGCGGATCGCAGGGCCCGTGGAAAACACGCCCAGTTTGTTGGCAGCAAGCGGTTCGTCGTCGAAGTGCTGTTTGTAGGCAGCCCACACGATGATCGCACCCAAGAAGGCCCCAAGAAATTGTGCGCCAATGTAGGTCAAAATCTCCGCGAATCCGAGTTCAGCTCCGCTAGCCCACAGCCCCAGCGTCACTGCAGGGTTCAGGTGAGCTCCCGACGAATACGAGACGGTAACACCGGCAAATACAGCCAGGCCCCATCCAAAGTTAACCATCAGGAACCCGCCGGCGTTGCCTTTGGTTTTGGCAAGAGCTACGTTCGCTACCACTCCACAACCGAGAAGCACAAGCATCGCTGTGCCGACTGTTTCTGAGAGAAAAATACTTCCGAGATCCACTTTGACCGTCCTCAAGTATTGACGCCACAGTGGGCGCGTAAAGCCTCCACAGCGGAGGATCCACCACCCACCCTAGCCTGGGAAAATGCGGGGAAGTAGAGACTTGTTGTTAATTGCTCCGGTGGCTTATTCTCCGGACTTGTAAGGCGTAGGTTGAGGGCAGTGGTTTCACAGATTTGCCCTTGTGCCAGCCATTTTCGTTCACAATGCAGTGCCCGAAAGGACGTTCCCATGAAAAAACTCATCAACGATCCCAAGAACGTGGTCGCTGAGGCGGCCGCAGGTTTTGCGCTCGCCCACTCCGACATTGTTTCCGTCTCCTTCGACCCCATTTTCATCACGCGTAGCGACGCGCCAGTCGCTGGCAAGGTGGCGATCATTAGCGGCGGAGGCAGCGGACACGAACCCCTCCACGGCGGCTTCGTCGGATATGGAATGTTGGATGCTGCCGTTCCGGGCCCCGTGTTCACCTCCCCAACCCCCGACCCCATCTTTGGTGCGATCCAGGCAGTTGATGGCGGGGCGGGAGTGCTTCAGATTGTGAAGAACTACACGGGCGATGTGCTGAACTTTGAGACGGCCGCCGAACTCGCCGAGGCGGATGGCATTACCGTCCGGACCGTCATCACCAACGATGACGTTGCAGTTAAGGACTCGTTATATACAGCGGGGCGCCGCGGCGTGGCAGGCACCGTACTCGTCGAAAAGATTGCTGGCGCTGCTGCGCAACGCGGCGACGACTTGGACTCTGTTGCAGCTATTGCGGAAAAGGTCAACGCGGGAGCGCGATCCATGGGGGTTGCGCTGACGCCGTGCGTCGTTCCCCACGCCGGTGAGCCCAGCTTCGAGTTGGCGGATGACGAAATTGAGATTGGTATTGGCATTCACGGTGAGCCGGGTCGAGAGAGGATTCAGCTTGAGCCTGCTGACAACATCGTCGAACGGCTGCTCACCCCGATTCTGGAAGACCTACCTTTCGCTAGCGGTGACCGAGTTCTCTTGTTTGTCAACGGCATGGGAGGCACTCCTCAGGTTGAGCTCTTTATCGTTTTCCGGCACGCCGCCGAAGTATTGAAGCAACAAGGAATCACGGTTGCTCGTTCTCTTGTTGGCAACTATGTGACCAGTTTGGAAATGCAGGGAGCATCGATCACTGTGCTCAAACTGGACGAAGAACTGGAAGACTTGTGGGACGCGCCGGTACAAACCGCCGCACTTCGCTGGGGAAGGTAAGAAGCCGATGGTTTTGGGTATCACTTGGGCAACATCATGGGTGGCACGAACTGCCGATGTTATTTCCGAGAATCGAACGGAGCTGACAACACTCGACCGGGCGATCGGGGATGGGGATCACGGCGAGAACATGGACCGCGGCTTCAGCGCTGTGCGGCTCAAGTTGGCCGACCTTCCCGAAGGCGCTGTCCCAAGTGATGCCCTCAAAATGGTCGCAACAACTCTGATTTCGACGGTCGGAGGAGCGTCGGGTCCGCTGTTCGGGACCGCATATTTGAAAGCGGCGGGCGCTATTGCAGGCACGTCCGAATTGGATGGTGCTGCTGTGGTGGCGCTGTTGACAGCTGCGCGCGACGGCATTGTGCTTCGAGGCAAAGCGGAGCTCGCAGACAAAACGATGATCGACGCGTGGACGCCAGCGGTGGACGCTGCCACTGCAGCCCTCGCCGCTGGCAAAACCGAGGCCGATATTCTGGCCGCCGCTGCGGACGCCGCTGAAGCAGGAGCGGAATCCACCGACCCCCTCGTTGCACGCAAAGGGCGCGCAAGCTACCTGGGGGAGCGTGCCGTAGGGCACCGTGACCCGGGCGCTGTGTCATCCGCTCTGATATTGCGCGCAGGCGCTGATGCGGCAGCGGGCTGACCATGAGCGTCGGACTCGTGATCGTTTCTCACTCGGCGAAAATTGCCGAAGGCGTTGTTGAGCTTGCGGCGCAGATGGCACCAAGCGTAACTATGGTCGCCGCTGGTGGCACGGATGACTCCGGCATAGGGACCAGTTTCGACAAAATCTCGGGCGCAATTGCGGAGGCCGAATCGTCGGACGGTGTTCTAATTCTGTGCGATCTGGGCTCCGCCATTTTGACAGCGGAAACGGCAATTGACTTCTTGGACGACGAGGAACGTTCTCGTGTTGTCATTGCTGACGCCCCGCTCGTTGAAGGAGCGGTCGCCGCTGCGGTGACCGCGGAAATGGGTGCGTCGCTTCAGGCGGTAGCCGCCGCTGCAGAAACGGCCAACTCGGTGTCATCGGCAGCACATGAGTCAGCGGCGATGCCAGAGACACAGCCGGAGAGCACATCAGCAGCAGCTGCGGACGCACCTCCCGTGCGCGCTCAAGCTGTTTTGATTAACCCGTCGGGATTACATGCACGGCCCGCTGCTGAATTTGTCAAGATGGCGGGGGATTTCGATGCCCGGGTAACCCTCAATGGGATAGACGCCAAAAGCCTTCTCAGCATCATGGGGTTGGGTTTGGGCGTTGGAACGACGGTCACACTTGAGGCCAGCGGGCCGGACGCGGCACGGGCCGTTGAATCGCTTGTCTCGCTGATCGAGTCGGGGTTCGGCGAGTAGGCACGTCACGGATTTCTGGGGATCCGATCCTGCGGTGAAGGTCGGGAAGTGCGTAGTCTAGAAATGTGTCTGAACGACGTGTGAGCACCCTCATCGCGCGTTCATTATCCCCGGCCTAGAAGGTAGTTGTGCCCCTCGTGAGTAATGGTGTTTCCCTTAGCCCGTTCGATGCAACTGAGGTAGAGGACATCCGCCGCGATTTTCCCTCCCTGGGTGTTTCGGTCAACGGAATGCCGCTTGCGTATCTTGACTCCGGGGCTACCTCGCAGCGGCCGAACGCTGTGCTTGACGCAGAACGCTATTTTCTTGAGAACAGCAACGCGGCGGTACACCGCGGTGCGCACTCTTTAGCCGCGCTGGCCACAGAGGCATACGAGGACGCACGAGAAACGCTCGCCAGTTTTGTGGGCGCAGCACCCAATGAGATCGTCTGGACCTCCAACGCGACCGACGCGCTGAACCTGGTGTCCTATGGGTTTGCCAACGCAACACACGGCCGTGGAGGCCCCGACGCGAGCAGATTTGTACTGCGTGATGGTGACGAGATCGTGGTCACCGAAGCCGAACACCATGCCAATCTGGTGCCCTGGCAGGAACTCGCCGCCGTTACGGGAGCCCGTTTGCGGTATATCCCCGTCAATGATGAGGGCACCTGGACCATGGACGATGCTCGCCAGGTGATCGGCACGAACACCCGCATTGTGGCATTTTCGCACATCTCCAATGTCACCGGCTTCTCAGCGCCGGTCGAGGAACTAACCGAGTTGGCCCATTCGGTAGGCGCATACGTGGTGCTGGATGCGTGCCAGTCCGCTCCACATCGCAAGTTGGACCTCGCAACCCTCGGTGTCGATTTCGCCGCTTTCTCTGGACACAAAATGCTGGGTCCCACCGGGATCGGGGTGCTCTACGGGCGTGCAGAACTGCTGGACGCTTTGCCTCCGTTCCGCACCGGTGGGTCGATGATCAGCACGGTCACCATGGAAGCTGCCGACTACCTCCCGGCCCCACAGAGGTTTGAAGCGGGTACCCAACCCGTCTCTCAGGCGGTCGCGTTGGCTGAGGCCGTGCGGTATTTGCACTCGCACGGGCTCGATCGAATCGAAGCGCACGAAACAGAATTAGCGCAGCGGATGCTACATGGCCTGGCGGGCCTTCCCGGTATCGCCACCGTTGGCCAGCCGGCTGGGATAGCTCGTGCCGGATTGGTAAGTTTCGACGTTGCTGGAGTGCACTCGCACGATGTCGGACAATTCCTGGACGCACAAGGAATCGCGGTGCGTGTGGGGCATCACTGTGCCCAGCCATTGCACCGCCGGCTTGGCCTGACCTCGACAACCCGCGCAAGCGCGTATCTGTACACAACCGCAAACGAG
>DASYMY010000701.1:0-5205 GCA_036008825.1 Glaciihabitans sp. | reverse complement strand
AAGAGGAAGACGCCCTGGGTGGGGAGGCTGTCGTCGGCGTATCCGAGCCCCGACCAGTGGGAGGCGATGCGGGCCGGGAGTGCGTCGCTCCACGCGAACCAGGACAGCGCAATTGCGAGGGGCGGGAGGATGAGGCTGATCGCGGCAAGCGCCATCCTGGGTCGGCTGTGAGTCGTCATGCGTTACGCCCTTTCGATGAGCCGGGTGATGTCTTGCGGGGAGAGCCCCAATTTGCGCGCTTCGGTGACCAGCTGTTGGGCGAGTTCGGCGATTTTCACCATGCCGGCTCCGGCGTCTTCGCGGACCCATGCGCCGCGGCCTTGGCGCATCTCGATCACTGCGTCGTCGCGGAGTTGCGCATACGCTCGAAGCACCGTGTGCATATTGACTTTTAGCGCTTGCGCGAGGTCGCGGGCGGGAGGCAAGCGCTCCCCCGGAGCTAGGGATCCCGCGACGATTCCCGCTCGCACCTGCGTGGCAATTTGATTTGCCAGCGAGGTCGTTGAGGAAGCATCCACCGTGAACAACATGTTCGCAATTGTACTAGAACAATATGCAGACCTAAGGCTCGTGGCCCAGGCTCAGCCCGGTCATCATGTCGATGAGAAGCAGGGCCGCGATGGCGGCGATCGAATTGCCGAGCATCGACAGGCAATACGATGCGAGATAGGTGAGCGTGATGCGGTTCATGCTCTTAGTAGAAACTGTGACGTTACGGCGGAGTCAATCCGCGGTTACACAATGAAGCGGATGACACGTGTCCGGCTCGAGGCAGTGTCATCCGCTTGCAATTGAGGTTTAGCGACCGCTAACTATCCCGCTTGGCAGATTTCGTCAAGCTTGGTGGTGGCGTCCTGAAGATCGGTCGCAATAGTGGTCATCGCCTGCTGGTCAACATCGGCCGGGTTCGCCGCGGCTACTTCGCGTGCCTCACCGATCCGCACAAAGATAGCGCTAATTTCGTCAGCACTGGGCTTGACGTCTTCGTTGGTGACCTGCGCGGCGTTCTTCTGGAACAGCTCGTTGAACTCCGCGAAGGCGGCGTCTCCCGCTTCGGGATCGGTCTGGATCTCCTCCGCGTTTTCCATGATGGACGCCTCCATCTCAGTCATTCCGTCGATCAAGATGGTGCAGGCCTCGTTCACCGATTGATCGCTGCCCGAGGCTGAGTCCCCTGATGATGTGCACCCGGTGAGGAGCAAACCGCCGATGCTGACGAGAGCGAAGACGGAGATGCCGCGAGTACGAGTGATTGCCATGGGAGCTCCCGGGTGTGAGGTTGTGCGGATTGGTGCGGCAGAGGTGGAGCGATTAGCTCCAGGTCCAGGACGCGAGGATCGATTCCGCAATGCTGATGGCGTCCGCTTCGGCGACCGTGTCGTCGTAGGAGAACGTGACAACGTACGTCTGGTCATCGTTTGTCGGGTAGTACTGGTGCACAACGTAGGAGACACCGTCGGCGGTGGCCTTGGCCGAGATGTGGGCCGACTCTGATCCGGCAATGTTTACTCGATCGCGGACGCTGACCTCGGATCCACCGCTTGCTTCGAGCTGGCTGGGGGCGGATTCCTCGACCTGGTCCATCGTGATCGCGCCGGGGTTCAGGATCACGTTAACGTTGTTGGCGAAGTCACCCGTCGCGGTCATGTCGGCGACGATGGTGTCGGTGCCGGGAGCGATTGCCGGATCCTGCAGCTCCCATCCTTCCGGTACAGAGTAAATGTAGCCATCACCGGTGATGGAGATACCCGTCGCGGGAGCAGCCGTAATGTCGGCCGCACCGCTGGTCTCTTCGGCCTCTTCGGTTTCGGCGGGGGCTTCGGTCTCGCTGGGCGTGGACTCCGCAGTCGTGGACTCGGATGACGGGCTGGTCGAGGATTCAGTTTCGTCGGAGCTGCTGGAGCAGCCGGCAACACTGAGGGACAGCGTCAAGGCAATAGCGGACAGAGTTAGGGCGCGAGAGTGAGGCATGCTTGACATCGTAGTGGTACAACAAGTCCTGATGAGAACACTTTGTATACCCCCGGGGGCTATGAAAAACGCAAAGGTCTCCTATGACCGTCCACGGTGTCTGAATCAAAACGCCAGGTTTGTGGTGTAGCAGAGTTGAATCGATCCACATCCCGGAGCCAATAGGTCTCGTCAGGGTTCCACCCAGCCAGGACAGAGACGCTAGTGTCACTGACCTCGATTGCACGCCCTGCAGTGGTCAAATACCCGGCGACTGTGAGATGAATACCGCCGAAGTCACCACTGACTCGCACCCAGTCGGGGATCACCCACTGCCCGTCGCGTCCTGTTGCGCGGAACCAGTCGTGGCGTCGCGACGCGGTGACGTTTAGCGGGTACCGCCGGCAGAGCTCAGCCCACGCTTCGGGGCCATCAATAACAAAAACCCGAAGATTGTGGTGAATCTCGATGGGGATGGCATCCGCTTGATCCCATCCCAACGAGTCTTCGACGAGCCAGAGCCCTGCCGGACCTTGCTCGCTGAGCACCCGAGTTGTGTGCGTGAGCTCGTATGGAGGACGTGACCACCACGTACCGCTCCAGCGAGCATGTGGATCAGCGGGGCGCTCCCGGGCTGCCGTGGTTTCTTCTTCGACTTGTGCGGTGCGCCAGCGTTCCAGAGCCTCGCGGGCCGCAAGTGAACGGACCGGCACGGGAGCCTGCTCGTCGAGAAACCTGACCTCCCACTGGGCGTCAACATTCAGCGGCGCGAACCACCACAACGCGTGGGGCGAGGCAAGGAGAACGGTGGCGATACGCGCCAGCGGCGCACGCACCGCGGGATCCGCTGCCAGCATGTCTTCGCCGTCGGGCTCCTGCCAGTACCGGGCAAAATCGACCGCTGCGGCGAGCACGATGAGCAGCGTTTCCTCGGTGGGCGCAGGGATCGGTGCCGCATTGAGGAGGTTGGCAACATCGTGAACGGTAGCGACGCGCTCAGGTTCAGGGGCCGCCGTCGGCGAGGACGAAGGTGCTTCCCAACTCATTCTGAGATACATCCGGCCCGTGCCGTTGCTCGGGTCAAGGCTGTAGGCCACCTCTTGGACGGCTTGGCGGAGCGCAAATGAGTCGGGGGAAGTGTCATCCGCCGTGAGAAGCGCGTATTCGAGGCAGAGACGTCTACCGCGGGGACCGGCGAGTAGGGATTCTGGCGACCACGAGATAGTGGCATTCACCACTTAGGCCGAAGGCTCGTACCCGATCAGCCAGTGCAGGCCGAACCGGTCAATGACCTGACCGTCGGTGGCACCCCAGGGCTTGGGCGCGAGCGGGTCAACCACCTCGCCACCCTCGGCAAGTTTGTCGAACCACTCGTGGAGAACGTTCGGCACAGCGGTGCCGAGTAGCGACAACATCAGGCCCTCGAGCTTGACGCTGGTGCCGCCGGCGGGAACATCCGACCCGGCCAACGAGACAACTCCGCTGAGCACTCCGTGCGCGATGGCGTTCGGATCCCCCTCGGCATTGCCGAACTGTTTATTGGTGTGCAGCGAGAGCTCTCCGCCGAAGGTGTCTGCGTAGAAGCTCAGAGCCTCGCGTGCCGTACCTGGAAAACTGACATAGATCAGAGGCGACGTCATGTCCCGAGCCTAGCGACGCCTGTCGTTAAGCAGAAGTGTTCCGCAGCAGAGCGAGCTACACGGGCCAAGTGACCCCTGCGAGCTCTTCGAGCTGACGCCACACACTTTGCGCCGTCGCCGTCGGCGGGGTGGCCGTGCGGGCAAGCGGCGGTACCGCGATCGGCTCACCGCGGA
This sequence comes from Glaciihabitans sp., assembly GCA_036008825.1. GTDB lineage: Bacteria > Actinomycetota > Actinomycetes > Actinomycetales > Microbacteriaceae > Glaciihabitans. The sequence continues at coordinate 1,441 of DASYMY010000701.1, read as the reverse complement.
GTCGACCGCGTGGCGAGTAGTACTGGCCACCGCGCACCGCAGGATCGGTGAGAGCACGCACCGCAGACCACGCAGCAGTGTCTTTCCCTTGAGCCCACCGAGTGTACGGATTGCGCTGGTAGGGCGTCGTCGCGTCGCGGATTCCTGGCCGGTGCGGTGTTTTGGCGTCCACCCCAACTCCCGGCCTGGTCACCACCGACATCACCGGAAGGCTCGCTGCGCGCAGCCTGCGCTCCAGTTCAAAAGCGAATACTTCGGTCACCGTTTTCGCTTTGGTGTACGCCGCAACCCCTACACGCGGAACATGGCGCACGTCGTCCACCTCAAACCCGAACATCGAGACAAACCCCGTCGAGGTGTGAACAACACGACTGACACTGTTGTGCTCGGTGGCGCTCGCGGCGAGCGCTGGCAGAATCCCCGCCAGCAGCCGAACGGAGGACACCACATGGGTGCCCAACAGCATCGGAAGACCGTCGCTCGTCAGGGACTTCCCGCTCAAGCTCATTGAACCGCCGTTCAACAGGATGCCGTCAAGTCGCGGGAGAGCGGCCAGTTCGGCGGCGGCATCCGCTACTGAATTGAGCGATCCGAGTTCAATCACAACCGTGCGAACCGACGCGGTAGGAATCTGCGAGTGAATGGAGCGCTTCGCGATGTCGAGCTTCGCCTGCGACCGGGAGGCAAGCACCACGTCAGCACCCGCTGCGGCAAGCTGCTCGGCCGCGAAATAGCCGATGCCCGCGGTCGCTCCCGTAACCACAATCGTGCGCCCCAACTGCGTGGGTGGGTTCGTGGGATTCCTGTTCATCATGCCCTCATCTCAATTCGGATTACCTATCCGTTTGGACACTAACACAATAGCGGATGACTCATCCGCTTCGGCTACACTCGGTACATGCCTCCTCTCCGCTCTGATGCCGCACGCAGCAGGGCACGCATTCTTGAGGTGGCGCGAAAGCACGACACCCATTCGCTCAGGCTCAACGATGTGGCACGGGAAGCGAATGTTGGGGTGGGCACGGTGTATCGACATTTCCCCACCGTTGGCTCCCTCGTCGAGGCGCTCAGCGCGGACACCATCACCACAATGCTCGAAATTTCGCGGAACGCTGCCGCCCAATCGGATGCGGGCGAGGCTTTTTCGTTTTACCTGCGCTCGGCGCTGGAGTTACAGCTCGAGGACGACGGACTTCAAACGGTTTTGTTGGCGCGCGAGGATGAAGCGGACGAGGTGCGCGCAGCCAAGCACGAGATTTTTGGCACGTTTGCGAGCCTGCTTGGCAAGGCTCAGGAAGTCGGCGCCGTGAGGGCGGACCTCACGGTTGACCAGATCTCACACTTGGTCTGCGGCATTGAACATGCCGTGCGACTGGGCAGCGCAGAGGACCGCGGACCACTCTTCGACATCCTGCTCCGCGGCTTGTACCCCACTTCGGCA
>DASYMY010000700.1:0-4905 GCA_036008825.1 Glaciihabitans sp. | reverse complement strand
CACAATGAAGGCGACGTGCAGGTCCGCGTAAACCCTTATCCGGTCTCCTACCGCTCGCTCATTCCGAAGCAGAGCGAATGCGAGAACCTGTTTGTCCCAATCTGCCTCTCCGCCACCCATATCGCTTACGGCTCCATTCGCATGGAACCCGTCTTCATGATCCTTGGCCAAAGCTCCGCGACCGCGGCTAGCCTCGCCATCGACGGCAAAGTCCCGGTGCAGAAAGTGGATTATGCCGCACTCCAGCAGCACTTGCTCAAGGACGGCCAGATCCTCGAATGGAGCGGCAAGATCGATGGCAGTGGGAATCCGACCACCGAGGCGACGCCCGCACGGAAGTTGGAAGGCTTGGTCTTGGATGACGCCGATGCGGAGAAGGTTGGCGATTGGATCTCAGGGAGTCTGACCGACCTGCGCCGCATCGGATCCGGCTATATCCATGATGGGAATGAGGGCAAAGGGGAGCGTTCGCTGTGCTGGAAACCGGAGATCCCCGAAGCTGGCGAATACGAGATCCTCTTCCACTATCCTCCCAATCCGAACCGCGCAACCAACGCTCAATTATCCGTTGAAGTAGCCGGACAAACGACAACCAGGAAAGTGAACCAGAAGAACACACCGGGCGCGTTCTCGCTCGGTAAGTTCCAACTCCCCGCCGGTAAGAAGACGTCAATCACCGTCTCCACCAAAGACAGCGACGGCTATGTCGTTGCGGATGGTGTGCAACTGTTGAAGCGCTGAGACGCGAGGGAATCGGGGTGTTGAGGCAGGAGGCGGCGGCGGTTGCGGCTTTTGAGAACGATAATGGATCTGCAAGAACCCTTCGTCGGCGCGGCGTGCGGCTGGAGGGTAGGATGAGTGAAGAGAGGGCGGGACTCGTCAGGGCTCCGCCCTTTCGGCGGTGGTGGTAAGTGAAAGCCTGACGCCGCTCTACTTGGACAAGCCGCGTTACCGGGCGAGCCGATCGTCTCCAGTCCACATCGTGCGATCAGGGCCGGCGGAGCGGATTTCCATGTCGGTGCGGGAGAGTTGGTGGAAAAAGTAGGGTGTGCCCCAACGGTCGGTAAGTTCGCCGCTGCCATTCAGCGCGGAGCCAGGGGGGACGCCGAGCTTGAGCTGCCTGGGGTTCTGGCCGAGCAAGGCGCTCGTGATCTCGGCATTGGTGCCGACGGGGTTTTCTCCAAGGGCGGAACGAAAATCCCGGAAGGTAATCCGGACTTCATCGAGATCTGCGGCGACTTCTTCAGTGACCGGAGGCGGGGCTGGTGGGGGACGCAAAACTGCCGGGGCGGGCAAAGGCAGAGGAGTGCCAGGCGGTTGAAAAGCCGGAGAGGTCGGCAAGGAGTGCGGGGCTGACTTCACTGGCGGCGAAGTGGCGCGATGGTTGGTCTGCGCAGTTGCGGATGCCCGCTCTTCCGGAAAAGCGGGAGGGGGAGGCACGGCTTCCGAGCGGCGGCCGTCCCAAGTTATCCAGGTCGCGATTGCAATGATGAGCCCGCCGCCGAGCAATAGAGTTATGCCAGGGCGACGCACACTTTAGCTCATGAAGCCTAGATCCGGTGTCGCAAAGCGCCCCAAATTGGGGAAGACGGTGCTGAGCAGACCAGGCTCGACGCCGAACCAGCGGGCCAGCGTCGCTGAGTATTCATCGACCGAGAGCCGAGGGATCCAGCGTCCCGTGCTGGTATCGTCAGGTCCATTGACCTGCTGCACCGGGAAGGTGCCATAGGTGCGCTTCCCCTTCACAGCCCCGCCGACGACGAGATGATGGCTCCCCCAGCCGTGGTCGCTTCCTTCTCCATTGGTAGGGAAGGTGCGCCCGAAATCGCTCGCGGTGAAAGCCGTCACGCGGTTGGCAATCTGTGGATCATTGGAGAAGTTCGGGTTGGTGGTAAGTCGCCCCAGTTGTTCCATGCCGCGTTGGAAGGCATAGATCGCCTCGCTCAGCTCGTTCAGTAAGTTGGCGTGCGAACCCGTGGTAGGATCGGTAACGGCGGTCTGATTAGTATGGGTGTCGTAGCCTCCGACGGAGACAAAGAAGATCTGGCGCTTCATCTTCAACTGCCCACGGGCGGCGATCAGTCGGGCAACCATCTTCAACTGATTGCCTAGCGAGCTGGTGGGGAAGGCAGCCTCCCAAGTCCAGCCGGTGCCAGTGTATTGGATGGCATCGTTGAGTAACTGTCCTGTATCGAGCGCGTGGTCGGCCACTTCCGAGTAAGCTTGTTGCTGCAAGTTAACCGAAGGAATGCCGATGAGGTCCTTTACCGCAGTGAGGCGGGCGCCAGTGACCCCCGAGAGCAGGACGGCGCCGTTCGTCGAGACGTGATACTGTTGGTAGGTATTGCCGACTTCGAAGGTGTTGGCGCCATTGACTGAAGTGCAGAGCGCGATCCGCGCGCTATTATTCGAGTTAAGGAGATCGATCTGCCGTGGCTGCAAAAGATCTGCGATTCGGCCGCCCCAGCCGCTCTTCGGCGGCTGATCTGGGAGGGACGTTTGCCAATGTGTGACCTGATCGCTGTGAGAGAAGAGCTGCGGCGGCCGCGGGACCGAATTGCTCTGATACTGCGCGCGAGTCATCGGATAGCTCAGCACGCCGACGTTGAAGATGGTCGCCAGCTTGCCTTCGTCGAAAAGAGTCTTTAGCTCGACGCAACTTGGGTGGAGTCCGAACATCCGGCCGTCACCACTTACCGGAACAATCGGGTGCAACGCAGCTTCGGGGATGGCCAGGTTCTGCCGAATTGCACTGTAGTTCACCCAGTCTGCGCCACGCGGGACGATGAGGTTGTTGGAGTCGTTGCCACCACTCAGGAATATACAGACCAGCGCTTTGTAATCGTCCAGCGGACCCTGAGCCGCCGCGCTGCCGATGAGGCGTAGATCACGAATCGCGCTGGTTAAACCAATGGTGCCGAGGGCCGCACACGCAGCCTGCCGCATAAAGTCCCGCCGAGTGCGGAGAAACTGGAGTTCGTGTTCCATAGGGCGGGCGGTTATACGACGTTCGGAATCGCGAACAACGAACGGAGATCCGACAGCGTGACGCGGTTGTTCATTTTTGAATGGTGAACTGTGGCGACGTCGCCAGCAGGTGGAGGATGGCGCGGATTCGATTGCGTGCCTGCACGGTGGCATTCGCGTCGGTGAGTGTGTTGGCGTAATCGACAAGCAGCTGTTTGGCATTCACGACCACCCGCGGATTCGAAGTATAGTTGTTGGTTCCGGTGCTGGGGAGTTGTCCAGCGAGTAACAAGGTGCTGAGCTCATCAACCAGCGAACTGAGGTTGCTGGCGTGGGTCCAGGCCAGGCTGGTGCTCGGCCGGTTGCCCATCCATGGGCTAAGATCGATGGCGATACTGCCGTTACCGTCGCGGAAGGAGTTGAGTCCGGTGGTGCTCCCGGAGGTGGAACTACTGCCGGAGCTGAAGATGCCGCCAAAAATGAAGTTCGACTGCCGAACGACGTTTGTGTCCGACGTGATCTGGAACTCAGGGGTGATCAGGCCAGCCTCCGCCAGAAGACCGGGAAAGCGGTAGTCAGGCTCGAAAAAGTTAAACACCGTGGGTGAGCGCAACGGGGTCTGGCCCAGGTAAGTGTCCGTACTATTCAACGTCCAGTTGTTCGCAGTGCCACCAACGTTGCCACTGCGGTTGAGGGAAACCGTGGGGGGACCGACCACGACCTCACCGGAGCGCGTCACTGAGTCTGTTGCCGTGAGGGTAAAGCGGCGATCATCCAGCACGGTGACGGCGTAGGTGCCGTCGAGCGCTACGTTGGTGGAGCCAGTCACCGGACTAAAGTCGAGCGCCACGTTGACTCCGGAGATCAGGCAGTGATTGTAGCTTGTGGTCACAGTGATGGTGTTGCCGGCTTGCGTGTAGCCACCTGTATAGAAGACCAGCCAACCAGTGCTGCCGCCCGGGTTGGTATCGGATATGGCGGATTCCACCGTAAAGGTGTTCGTGGTCGCCCCTGTAAGCTTGTAGAGGCCGTCACTCCCGGAGCCGCTGGTGAAATCAAGATAAACGGCGTTCCCGCTCACCAGGCCGTGCGCGTTGCGTGTCACGGTGATGGTCGTGCCGGTTTGTGCGTAAGTGCAGCTAAGGATATCGGGTGCCGTGACATTGAAGCTGTTGGCCGAGGCGGGAGTGCCGGTCACCGAGTAAGTACGACCGGTCGGGGATGGTGAGCCAGAGGTAAAGGTCAGGTTGACCGCGTTCCCGCTGCTCAGCTTATGCGGAACGCTGGTGTTGCTGATTGTGATGACGTTGTTGGTCTGAAGGTAAGTGCCGTCGATGGCGGGGGCGGCCGGGAAGGCGCGGGCAAGGGCGGTCACGCGCAGCAGGGGCTCGCGCTGTTTGCCGTAGCCTTGCTGGACCAGGAGGGCGGTCGAACGTGCTTCGTAATCGAGAAGGATCGCTTTGATGACGGCCCGCATGTTGCCGCGAATGCGGTTGGTCGTGCCGTCGTCGTCGAACTTTTGCACGACACGGTAAATGTATCCGCGGCTGGGAGTGCTGGTCACCAAGCGTTGAATCAGTTGCCGGCAGATAAATGGTCCAACGTTTGGATGTTCGAAGATGGCGCGGTGGGTTGCCTCCAGTTCCGCCGCTGGCAACCCTTGATAGGCAGGGTCATTGATCGTCGCGGTGCGGCTATAGGGCGAGGCCGTATGGTTGGCAAACGGATCCAGAGCAACTCCCCCGACGCTCGCGAGACCTGGCAGAACGACATTATTCAAGATTCGCTTCGGACCCGTGAAATGGCGCTCGGGCACTTCCTTCATCGGGCGCGTGTACGTGTTGACGTAAGGGCTCGCGTTGAAGCCAGTGGGCAGAAAACCAGTGCTCGCGTTGGGCTGATTGTAGTCCCATCCGGTGAAGGCATGCGCGAAACCGA
>DASYMY010000699.1:0-1645 GCA_036008825.1 Glaciihabitans sp. | reverse complement strand
GCTAGCGCCGTATTCTCCGGGGCCGCCAGCGAGCTACAGCGGCAATCACCCCAGCAGTTTTCAGCGTGGATTGCTTCCAACCCGGCACACCCTCAACGCGATGGGATGATCGAGGCAGCGACGAACTCACTCCTCCAGAGTGGCGACGTTGCGGGAGCTTCCCGCATGTCTGCCATGATTAGGAACTCAGAAGCAAGGGCGAGAGTCGCCGAGATGGTGCAGCGCCGCGCAACGGCGCCGCAATAACCAGCTCGTTGAGTGGACCAGCCTACCACCCCCTGGATCAGCTGCAAACTTCGGAGTAAGGTGTATACGCTGTAACCCGCTCCCTCTGCCCGCGTGACCCGTAAGCTCTCGCGGGAGAACCCACCGGTTCGGCGGCTACGAAGCGACCCGGCACTAGCGACAGGGCCAACGCAACCAAGCGGGCGGCGACCAACAGGAAGCACGCGCGCGGTTGGAGCGCAGCACCCGTTTTGACCCGCCGCGCCATGTTGTAGGCGCGTAGGCGCGATATGGAAGCTCGACGGGTGAGGGCAGCGGTCGAGCGAACGTGCGTTCGTGTCAGGTCGGCTGCTCCACCACCTGCGCCCACAGCGGTCGCGCCATGCTCCCGTCGTCGCTCACTTTCGGTACGTCCCGGGCGGATTATTAATCGTCCGGGTCGCGCCAAATGAAGGCAGCTGAACGTTGTCTGCTGTCGGTGTAACCGGACGGAGGTGCCGAATTGTGGATGTTCCTAGCGCGATGCGGGTTGTTAGGGGTTGCTGGCTCGGAGACCCCGCTTTCAGGCCTTGACGGAGAACATCAGGGCGAGAGCGCCATGACGGTGGAAGTGTTGCAGCGATGTTCTGTGCCTCCGTCCCGGTGCCCGTATCCGCGCCTTCGGAAGGTATAGTTCGTTGAGCTAAAGGAATGGCCGAACCAGTTCACGGCAATTCAAGCTCGACGACCACCAAGTGGTGGTCAGATGCGGAGGTCTTTAATATCTCAGGCAAGCCTATTGTCCTGAGCCCCTTGACCATAACATAGTCAAAGGTTGCGTCGGGGTATCGCCCTTTTCCGGGGTGCGTTACCCGCGCGGCTAGCGGCAACGAGCTAAACGAATTGAAAAATCCGGCTGTTTGGAGCACGCCGAGCGTCTTCTCATTTGCGAACATTTCTTGATCTGGATTCGTGTTGAAGTCGCCCGCAATGATCCACGCCGACAGTCGCGGGAAGGGTGCCGCGAGTGACGCTTGATGTGCCAATAGTTGTTCAACTGATACCTCTCGCTTCCTGATGTTCGCTTGAACCGCCGTTTCGCCGCCGCTCAATACCAAATTGCTTTTGAGATGGATGGAATAAAAACCCACTTCCGCAGTCCCGAAGCGCAGCACGGAAAAAGCGAATCCTCTGGGCGGGTCTATTGGCCCCGTCGTCTTCCAGCTTTCGGACCATGCCGCTTGTGCGGATTGCTTTGCGAGAATTGCGACCTGCTGCCTCCCCATTCCACCAGAGAACTCGTCGCGAAACGCTGAACAAATAAGAACCTCGTACTTCGCCGGTGCAAGAGCCGCCACTAGGCGCTGGCAGGTTTCCCAGTCTCGTATCTCCTGAAGCAGAAGAACGTCAGGATTTGCGATTCCAATTACACTAGCAGCAT
>DASYMY010000698.1:0-3571 GCA_036008825.1 Glaciihabitans sp. | reverse complement strand
GTTCGGGTGCGCACTCCTGATCCGGCGAGACTCGCCACCGCCCTGGCGGGGCCAGGCATCTCCGTTACCGTGCTTGACGACGGCGGTGCACGGGTTGAGGGTCTTGCGCCCGATGCCATCGGCAATGCGGCAGCGGCCGCTGGTATCCCCCTCTACGAAATTGTTTCCCTCGGCGGAACGCTGGAGGATGCTTACATGGCACTCACAGCGGGCGAGGTCGAATACCGTTCGTCTGCGGCCGCCGAGGTGAACCGATGAGCGCCGCGGTGCTGAGCACCTCAGCCACCATCGCCCCCAACGCGCAGATCGGCTTCGGCTCGGTGCTGCGATCGGAATGGATCAAGCTCACCAGCCTGCGCTCCACCGTGTTGTCACTGCTCGCGGTTGTGCTGATCATTTTCACTATCGCCGTTGGGCTCGCTGCCACGATGGGGCAGGCGGGTCTGCCCGATCAAACCTCCGCGAGGTTCGCTCTCACCCACTTTGATGTGGGGATCCAGTTCTCCCAATTTGTTGTCGCCGTGCTCGGGGTTCTCGCGATTACCGGCGAATACTCCTCGGGCACTATTCAGTCCACTCTGACCACCGTCCCCCGACGGCTGCTGGTTCTGACCTGCAAAGCGATCGCGTTGTTTGCCCTCGTTTTCACCGTCGGCGCGCTCTCCCTGTTCGGCGCATGGGCCGCAACCTATCCGCTGTTTGACCAACACGATCTGGCTATCGGCCTGGGCGAACCCGGCTTCGCGCTCGCCCTGATCGGTGGGGCGCTGAACCTGGCCCTTACCGCGGTATTCGCTCTGGGGCTCGGCGTGATCCTTCGCTCAGCCGCGGGTGGAACGGCCGCCGTGCTCGGAGTTTTGCTTATCCTCCCCCTGGCCGCGTCAATCATCGCCTCCGGATTCGACTGGGTGGCGAACCTCGCGCCGTACATGCTCTCAGCTGCTGGCGAGGCGATGGCGAAAGTCGCCGATGTTCTCCCCGCTGGAACGGTTGCAGAACCCGGATCGCTTCTGCACCCGGCGATGGGCACCCTTGTTGTTCTCATCTGGACCGCAGTTTCGCTGCTGTTGGCTGCTCTCGCGCTACATCGGAGGGACGCCTGAACATCAATTCAGCGACTGCGTCTGAGGTTCCTTTCGGAGCCTCAGACGCATTCGCGTTGCCCAAATCCCCCGGCATGTTTCGCCGGCTCACGGAGCGTCACCCTCGGCTGCCCGACATCGTGGCGATCACGATGTATCTGCTTGTCGCCGCGGTACTGGCGATCCCCTCCCCACAAGATCCCAACCTGCTGCCGCTGTGGTCGTGCCTGCTCTTTGCCGCCGCCGGTGCAACCGTTCTGGCGTTCCGCCGCTCCCGGCCCCTGTGGGTTTTTGCCGCGAGCAACCTCTTGTTTCTGGCATCCGTCTACACGGGAACGGGTGCTGAACTGGCCCTGCCCCTGATTGCGGTCTACACAATTGGTGTGCTCCGCTCCGCCCGAGTGGCGTGGATTTGCTACGGCATTGGCGCCGTCATTATGACCGCCGCTGGCACCATTCTCACCGCGCGCGCCCGCTGGGGAGCCCCCTTCTCGGAGGCCACACAGCCGCCGTCTGGGTCAACCTTTTGGGTCGACTGGCTAAACCTCACCATTGCCTTGATGCTGGTCTACGTGATCGCCTGCCTGCTTGGCGCCAACGCTGGGGTTCGGCGGCGGCACGTTGCCGCACTGGTTGATCGTGCGCGGCAGCTGATGCGCGAACGCGACCAGCAAGCGGAGATCGCCGCAGCGGGCGAACGAGAGCGCATCGCCCGCGAGATGCACGACATCATCGCGCACAGCCTGTCCATCGTGATCACGGTGTCCGAGGGAGCCTACGCCGCAGCGCCGGAGCGTCCCGACGAAGCCCGCGAAGCCATCAAACGGGTGGCCGAAACAGGCCGGCGCGCTCTCGGCGAGGTGCGGCGCCTACTGAACACCGTGCGCGAACACGACACCGCAACGGCCGTCGAGCATGCCCCACAACCGGATGCCGGCCAGCTCTCCACCCTTGCCGACGAGTTTCGGCTGGCGGGTCTGCCGGTGCGGCTCGACTTCGCGGGCTCCCCCAGCCCCGACCCCGCTCTCGGCCTCACCGTCTATCGAATCGTGCAGGAGTCACTCACCAACGCGCTCCGTCACGCGACCGGCGCTACCGAGGTCATCGCGAGCGTGACCTGGACGGACGATTATGTCGAAATTTATGTAGCGGATGACGCACCCCACTCGGCTTCAGCGGCCTCCCCTGGGCGCGGCATTGTGGGCATCCGCGAGCGCGCCGCCCTCTACAACGGACGCGTCACCGCTGGTCCCCAAGAAAGCGGTGGCTGGCAGGTTCAGGTACTACTGCGAAGGGCAGAAAAATGACTACGGATGCCACAATCCGCATACTCGTTGTCGACGACCAAGAACTCGTCCGGTACGGGTTTCGGCTCGCGCTTGACGCCGAGCCCGACCTAGTAGTGGTTGGCGAAGCGGGTGACGGCGCCTCCGCGGTCGCAGCAGCGCAGCGCCTGCAACCTGACGTTGTACTGATGGACGTGCGGATGCCAGGAATGAATGGCCTCGACGCCGCCCAGAAGGTGACCACGCTGCTGCCACAAACACGGGTGCTCATCCTGACAACGTTCGACGTGGACGACTACGCCTTTGGTGCGCTGCGGGCCGGCGCTTCCGGGTTTCTGCTCAAGGACACCCGCCCCGCGGAACTGATTGCAGCCGTGCGTGCGGTACACCGCGGGGATGCGGTGATGGCACCACGTATCACCGCGAAGCTCATCGACCTGGTCGCCCCGCAGCTGGCATCAACCCGCACCGACGAGTCAGCAACGGCACTGTCGTCGCTGACCCCGCGAGAGCGTGAGGTCTTTGCGCTCATCGGCCAGGGCGCTACCAACGGCGAGATCGCCACCGAGCTCTACCTCAGCGAGTCCACCGTAAAAACGCACGTGGGGCGCATCCTGCTCAAGCAGGGACTACGTGACCGAGTGCAGGCCGTAATCCTCGCCTACGAGCTCGGTGTGGTGAAGCCCTAACCAGACCAGGCACGTGGCGGACAGGTTAGCGGTCGAGCAGGCGGTGCAAGAACTGCTTGGTGCGCTCCTGCTGCGGGTTCGCGAGAACCTCGGAGGGTGGACCGGATTCGACCACAACCCCGCCATCCATAAACACCACATGGTCGGCGACGTGGCTGGCGAATTGGAGTTCGTGGGTGACTAGCACCATGGTCCAGCCCTCCGCTGCCAGCTCCCGAATCACCTTAAGCACGTCACCAACAAGCTCCGGGTCGAGGGAGCTGGTGGGTTCGTCAAAGAGCAACAGGTCGGGGCTCTGCGCGAGGGCTCGCACAATGCCCACCCGCTGCTGCTGGCCGCCGGAAAGCTCAAACGGGTATGCGTCGCGTTTGTCGGCAAGTCCCACCCGGTCGAGCAGCTTCAGTGCAGCTTCCGTCGCCTGAGCAACGGGCACTTTTTGCACCTGAACCGGGCCCTCGATCACGTTTTGCAGAACCGTGCGGTGTGGGAACAGGTTGAACTGTTGAAACACCAT
>DASYMY010000697.1:0-5159 GCA_036008825.1 Glaciihabitans sp. | reverse complement strand
ACGGCGTCGATTGCCGAGTCGTCGCTGAAGCAATACATCACGATCTCGGCGCCTGAGACTGCGTCGCTGACAGAAGCTGCGACGTGCGCTCCGGCTGCGGCGGCCTCACGGGTGGGTGCTTCTGAACGGTTCCAGACGGTGACCTGGTGGCCTGCGGCAAGGAGGTTGTTCACCATTCCGAGCCCCATCGTGCCAAGTCCGAGGTATGCAACGGTGGCCATAGTTAGTTCTCTCCATTGTGTGCTGAGGTCAAAGGCGCGTTCGCGGCTTTCCACGACTGCAGGAATCGCAGATATCCAGTTGCACCGGGGTCCTGCAGGCCAATACTGCGTTCCTGCAACCAGGAGGCGCGGCCGCGGCGGGATTGCAGCTCCTTTGAGGCGATAACACCGCGCTCTGCGGCGGCGATTGCTTCGTCGAGTGCGTTGCTGGCCGGCTGCGTATTGAGCAGCGCTTCAGCAGCGGGGAACATGGCGTCGAGGATAGTTTTATCCCCGACCTGTGATTTGCCGCGCTGACTAATCGACTCAGCTGCGGCAAGAGCAAACCGTCCGATCTGGTCACCTTCGATGGTCGGCGAATCTCCCCACACACGAGATCCGGCAAGGAGAGCGCCAGCAACGAGCGCTGCCATGGTGGAGGGGTTCGCGTTGGCGAACGCTTTCGCGCAAGCCAAAACGACTTCGCGCGGAGTGGACCCTTCTGGGAGTGCTTTGAGCGCTTCGACGGCCGCCGCCGCTCCGAGAGAGACCGTGATGCCGAGGTCGCCGTCTCCGAGCGCCTGATCCAGGTCACCGAGTTCGTCGGAGTATGTAGTCAGTTCGCCGAGGCAGTTGCGGATGGCAATGCTGAGTTCGTTTCCATTCATAGCTGTCTTATGCCTCCTTGAAGAACGGTGATTCGGCGGGCGCGTTCAGCAGGGCAAGGCGCTCGTCGTTGAGCGTCAACAGCGAGATGGATGCCCCCGCCATTTCTAGACTTGTCGCGTACTCGCCGACATAGTTTTTATCGATGGTGATTCCCTGCTCGCTGAGCAGCTGGTGAACGCGACGGTAGAGAAGGTAGAGCTCCTCAAGCGGGGTTGCTCCCATTCCGTTGACGAGAACAGCAACGCGGTCGCCTTCGCCAATTGCGAGGTCCGCAACAAGGCGCTCAATGAGGTTCTCGGCGATCTGGTCTGCGGTCTCCAGCGCGCCGCGATGGAAGCCGGGCTCGCCGTGAATGCCGATACCCACCTCCATTTCGCCGTCTCCCAGTTCAAAACTGGGCTTTCCGGTTGTTGGCAGGATGGTGGGAGAAATTCCGATACCCATGGTCGCGGTGTGCTCAATGATGTCTTCGGCGACAGCGGCCACCTGCGCCAGGGTGTCGCCACGTTCGGCGGCAGCGCCAGCAGCTTTGAACGCAAACATGATGCCGGCCACTCCGCGGCGGTCTTCTTTTCGCTCCTTGGGCTGGCTGGCAACATCGTCCCGTCCCACCACGGTGGTGGTCTCGATGCCTTCTAGTTCGGCCATATCGGTGGCGAGGTCAAAGTTGAAGACGTCACCGCCGTAGTTGCCATAAAGGTAAAGCACCCCAGCGCCGCCGCTGACGGCTTTGGTGGTCTCCAGAACCTGCGCGGATGAGGGTGAGGAGAAGACGTTGCCGATGGCGACACCATCACAGAGGCCGCGTCCGACGTATCCCTTAAAGAGGGGAAGGTGACCGGAGCCTCCACCCGTGATGATTCCGACCTTGCCCGCAACCGGAGCATCCGCTCTGACCAACACTCGGCGGTCATCGCCCGGGTTTTTGAGCAGTGTGGGGTGCGCCAACAGGATTCCCTCGACGAACTCGTCGACGAACGACGCGGGTTCGTTAATGATCTTCTTCATAATCGTTCTAGTTCCTTTTCAGATCAGGGTCGGAGAGTGCGACCGCAGACGGTTCGGGCTCGGAGTGGCGCGGTGGGCCAGATTTTTTGGGTTTTTTGGTGCGTGACGACGACACCGAGTCAAAGATCATCACGGCGATCAGAATGACGCCCTGTGCGATGGCGTACTCGTAGGAGGACAGTCGAATGGCGGTGAATCCGCTCGAGACGACCTGCAGGGTCAAGGTGGCCAATACGACACCAAAGACAGAGGCAAACCCGCCGGTCGGGTTGGTTCCCCCCAGCACGGCGATCACAATCACCAGAAGCACATAGGACGATCCGTAGTCGGCCGATGCGGTGGGGTTTCTCGCAACAAACAGCACTCCGGCGAGGCCGGCGAGCAGCCCTGCCACCATGTACGTTTTCAGCAATACTCGACGACGCGGGATCGCTGAGTACTGCGCGGCGACGGAGTTGGCACCTTCGAGTTGAATCATCCGCCCCAGTGCTGTGCGGTTGACAAGCACAGCAACAAGGATGGCGATAACAATGAAGATGATGAAGAGCAGAGGGACATTGGCGACGGCCGCTTGACCGATGCTGCCGAGTACCGCTGGCGCGCCGTACAAGGTGGAGCCGCCCGTCCAGACGATGGCGAGGCCGTTGTAGATCTGCATTGTGGCCAGAGTTGCGAGGATCGGGGTGATTCCCACAACGCTCACCAGAAAGCCGTTGATGGCACCGCCGAGTACTCCCACAACCACTCCGGCTAACACGATGACGAGCGAAAGGCTTTCGGCCAGTGCTGGGTCGGTTGCCGCGATGGCGTTGTACAGAGTGGAAATGGTGATGGCCGAGAAGTTAGCGATGGCCACGAGGGATAGGTCGATACCGCCGGTGAGCATCACAATCATCATGGCAATCGCGATGATTCCGATTTCTGGCGCAGCGACGGCAATGTTCTGCAGGTTGATGGGGCTGAGGAACACCCGCGGGTTGAGGAAGGCGAAGAGGGCGAAGGCGAGAAGGAGCGCGACAACCATTCGGCCGGCACTGTTGTTCGAGCCTGGTCGGCGGACGAACCGGCGCGTCCACTTGCCCAGTTGGTCATTAGCGTTGCGTAACCCACTGGTTCCGGAGGAGGCCTCGGGACGGGTTCGAGTATCGGGGCTCATGATCCCACCTTCTGTTCGTGCGGGTGCGCTAGATCAACGTCGTCGATGACACGCATTTGCCGTGACTTTCTGCGGGCGGCGATGGCTTGAACACCGACACCGATAACAAGGAGCAGACCAACCGCGGTGCGCAGCCACGCGCTGGGGACACCCACCAAAAGGAGGCTGTTCTTGATGACCTGCACCAAAATGACACCCAGTACGGTGCCGATTACCGAACCGCGCCCACCGAAAATGGATGCTCCGCCGAGGACTACTGCCGCGATGATGTCGAGTTCACCGCCCACCAGGTCGCGTGGGTTGGCGCTGCGGCTGAGCACAATGTGCACAACTCCCGCGATGGATGCGAGAGCTCCGACGAGGACGTAGACCCACACCTGCGTGCGCTTGACCTGGAATCCGGCTCGCCGGGCGGCTTCAATATCGCCGCCCATTGCGTAGAGAGAACGGCCAAACATGGTGCGTTTGAGCGCCAACGCCACTAAGACACATAGCAGCAGAACGGGCACCACCAGGATGTGCAGGTAGGCACGTCCCGAACTGGTTGTGACGTCAAGCAGGTTTGTGGTTGCCAACGCTGCCATGGATCCGGGCAGCTCGGCGTAGTAGGTCGCCCCAACGTAGGTGTACATCGCGCCAAAGAAAATGCCTTGAGTGCCGAGGGTAACGATCAGGGTGGGCAGGCTAAAACGGGCAATCACCAGACCGTTGATGAGGCCAAGGAGTGATCCGATGCCAATGGCAATGGCGAAGATTCCGAACAATCCCGGGTCGAATCCCATGGTGAGACAGAAGGTGACTGTGGCGTAGCCGGCAAAGATTGCGACAGCGGCGAAGGAGACATCGATGCCACCCGTGATAACCACGATGAGAACACCGAGGGCGAAGATCACCGGAACGATTGCGCTCCGCAGGATCGAAAAGCCGGTATTGAGGGTGAAAAAGGTGGGGTTGGCGATCGACATTCCCACGATCAACGCGAGAAGGACAAGAGCCAGCACCCCTTCGTTGTTGGTGCCGCGCAGTTTTCGCAAGGCTTCCATCAGGCCGACATCCTCTCTTGGATCGTCTCCACAGTGATTTGATCTCCTTCGAGTGTGTGAGTGAGGCGACCCTGTTTGATGACCAGCACTCGGTGGCACGAGGTCACCAGCTCGGGTGCGTCATCCGAAATGACGATTACCGACATTCCCTTTGCCGCTTCAATACGCAGCAATTGCAAGATTTCTTCCTTTGACCCAATGTCCACACCAACGGTTGGCCCGTTGAGCATCAGCACCGTGGGGGACGTGGCCAACCATTTGGCCAGCACCACACGCTGCGCGTTTCCACCGGAGAGCGTGCGCACCGGAGCTTCAGCGTTCGGCGCGTTGATCTTGAGCCCGGTGAAGTAGCGGTGGATGGTCGCCGCGATGCCACTGCGGCTGAGTGTGCCCCACTTTGTGCGGTGAGTTGGCAACGAGGAGGCGACAATGTTGTCCGCAATGGACTTCTCCAGGAACAGTCCCTGCGAGAGGCGGTCTTCAGGGACATAGCCAATGCCGGCAGCCACCGCATCCTGAATGGTGCGGATCTTCACGGGACGGCCGGCCACGCTGATCTGGCCGCTGTCTGCGGGGGTGACACCAAAGAGGGACTCGGCGATCTCGGTACGACCCGATCCCAGCAGGCCGGTCACACCGAGGATTTCGCCCTTGCGGAGGCTGAAAGATATATCGCGGTAGGCACCAGCCAGGGACAGCTTGTTCACTTCCAACGCAACAGGGGCGGTGCGCTCGAGCTCACTAACCAGACGCGACTCGTCCACCTCGCGACCGGTCATGTGATGCGAGATGGAACGCTGGTCGAACTCGGAGGTGAGACCGCTGACAACTTTCCGGCCGGATCTCATGATGGTCAGCCGCTGAGAGATAGCCAAAACTTCTTCGAGCTTGTGAGACACAAACATCAGGGCAACACCGCGGGCCCGCAACCGTTCGACAAGCGCAAACAGTCGGCGCACTTCACTGTGGGTGAGGGCGGTGGTGGGTTCGTCCATGATGATCGCGCGTGCATCGTTGACCAATGCACGACAGATTGCGGTGAGCTGTTTGTCGGCGACGGAAAGCTCACCGACTTCACGGTCA
>DASYMY010000696.1:0-4107 GCA_036008825.1 Glaciihabitans sp. | reverse complement strand
CCGGGGAACGGTGGGCCATCGCTCGTGCAGCACCGACAGTTGCAGGTAGTCGGGCCTAAAGTCGTGCCCCCACTGCGATACACAGTGCGCCTCGTCGATCGCGAACAGGGCGATGGTGCCGCGGTCGAGCAATTGCGCGGTGGACTCGATTTTGAGGCGCTCCGGCGCCAGATACAGCAGGTCGAGCTGCCCGGAGACGTAGGCGTCTTCAACGCGTCGACGTTCAGCGGCGTCTTGGGTGGAGTTGAGGAACCCCGCCCGCACGCCCACAGCAGTCAGCGCATCAACCTGGTCTTGCATCAGCGCGATGAGCGGAGAAATGACCACACCAGTGCCCTCACGCACGAGCGCCGGAATTTGATAACACAGGGACTTACCGCCACCGGTGGGCATCAGAACAAGGGCGTCACCGCCGGAGACCACGTGATCAATAATTTGCGCCTGCGAGCCACGAAACGCGTCGTAGCCGAAGGTTTTTTCGAGTACGGAAAGCGCCGGTGTCATGCCCGCAAGTCTACGAGCTGCCTCTGACCGTCACCCTCGCGCGAATACGGGCTGCGCACAAAGATGCGGTCCACAGCCAGCGCATACAGGGGCAGCAACACCAGGGCGATCACAAACTCTTCCACCGAACCGTCGGCCTCCTCCACATTGGCGAAACCCAACGCGGGAATGCCAAACGCCATCACATTGGTCAAAATGTGCACCCCAATGGCAGCTTCCAGCCCACCCGTGCGCAGAGTGATCCACGCGGCAACCAGGGCAAACACCAAAATTTCAGCCAACCCCCAGAGGTTGTAGCTGTGTCCAAATACAAACGGAATAGCGGATGCCACAATCGCGACGGCCGGCCAGCGCACCCAGCCGCCAACGGCTTGCAGCACAAACCCGCGGAACACGTACTCTTCGGCGCTCGCCTGGATCGGCACAAAGAGCAGGATGACAATGAGGCAGGCGAGGTAGGTGGCCGGGGGTGTGGTGATGGCCCCGAGCGGCTCCCCCGTGACGGCCGGCGCAATGAGGTATCCGATCAAAATTTGAATACCCATGTAGATCGCGGCCGGAATGAGCGCGAGCGCGAACCAGCGCCAGCGAATTTTGCCCACCACCGAGGAGAGGGTGCCGATGCTGCCGGCGCGCACTATCAGCCGGGCGAGGAAAAGGGCTGGAGCCATCACCGCGACGGATAACAGCAGTGCGGCCAGCGCGAACGGTTCGGTGATTACGGTGTTGAGGGAGCCAAGTTGGCGCAGGTGTTCCGCATAGTCGGCCTCGCTGAGGGCAGACCGGGCGATGAGGTCGGCGGCAGCGAGCACCAGCAGCGCGAGGGCCAGGTAGATCACAAAGCCAATGGCGGCGACGGCAAGGGGTTTCCACCATCGGTAGATTCCGGTGGCCCGATCGATGCGGTGGTACGCCACACGGTTAGGTTTTTCTGGCACTGTGGTCATCTGCGGCACGCTGGTCACCGCTCGAGCCTAGCGAGGCAGACTGAGAGCAGCCGGGCCCTTTTCGCTCCCATCCCGATTGGCCCGTATGTTCTCGGTAGTAGTTGGAATCACCAGCGCGTTCATCTTTGGCGCTGCAGACTTTTTGGGTGGGCTCGGCTCCAAACGGATTAGCCCCATCCGCATCACCGCGGTCTCTGCTGCCACCGGAATGGTGGTGCTCAGCATTGCCTACCTCTTTGTTGGCGGGGTGTGGTCGGTGGAAGCAGCGCTGCTGGGCGCCCTGTCAGGAGTGAGCGGCGCCATCGCCATCTCCCTGCTCTACGCGTGCCTCGCGATTGGGCCGATGAGCATCCTGTCGCCGCTCACCGCCGTCGTGTCGGCGATTGTGCCGCTGACGGTGGGGCTCGCGCAGGGCGAAAGGCTGGGGCCCATTGGTTATGTCGCCATTGTTGTCGCGCTGATTGCCGTGGTGCTTGTTGGTTTTGTGCGGGAGGAGCGGGCGGTGGTACCGAGCTTGCGCGGCATCCTGATGGCGATTGGTTCCGGCGCCATGATTGGCCTGTTTTTGGTCATCATCGATCTAACGCCGGACGATTCCGGGTTAGTGCCACTGCTGATGAACCGGGCGATGAACGCGGCCCTGATGTTTGCCACCGTCGCCGTCCTGGCCATCATTGCGCTGCGCCGAGGCCACCGTGAGCTCGGACCCACCGGCAGCATCAGTACGGCGGAGCGCGGATGGAAGGCTGGCCTGAAGTTTGCCATCGCCTGCGGCATTGTTGACTCGGTCGCGAACGCTGGACTGCTCTGGGGGCTACGCCTCGGTGAGCTCTCCGTGATGTCGGTGCTAACAGCGTTGTACCCGGCGGGCACCATCATTCTTGCCGCGCTGGTGTTGAAGGAACGGATCGCGCCGCTGCAATACCTCGGGTTGGCGTTGGCCATTGTTGCCGGGGGTATGTTCGCCCTGGCCTAAGCCCGCAACCGGCGGCCTCGCGAATCGTGATTCAACGGCAACCAACGCCCCTATGGATGCCACCGCGAACGGCCTAATCTGGCGACATGGTGGCACGTCTTCGCACCTCTGTACTTCTCGCGATCACCACGATGGTGGCACTCCTCACGGGATGCGTCGGAACGCCCGGAGACTCCGAAGAGCCGACCGCGTCACCCACCAGCAGCGCAACGGTCAGCGCCACACCCAGCCCAACGCCCACGGAGCCCGCACCCACCGAGCCTGCTCCGAGCAGCCCGACCCCCACCAGGACGGCGCCAAGCACTCCGGTGCCGAACGGTACTGCTTCGCCACCACCCGACGATGGGGACGGCGCTCCGCCTGCGCTGTCCGAGCTCACGCTCTCTGCAACCGGGCTCGGGACGCTGCGCGTTGGCAGTCCTGTCACCGACCGTGACACGACGGCTGCGATGGTGAGCTGGGACGACGACTACTGCGCCGAGTTCCCCTCCCCCGACGGTGGGTTCATTGGCGCGTATCTAGCTAACTACCCCCTCACATCCTCGCCGGCCCTCGGCGAGAGGCTGCCGTTCACCGTCACCACGGCAGGGGGTGACCCCGACGGGGCGATTACCGCCGTCACTGTGTGGTCCCCAGACGTCACAACCGCCGCCGGTATCCGTGTCGGCAACTCGCTCAGCCAGTTGCGCGCCGCCTATCCGATGTTCGACGAACCCGTTGAGGGCCAGCTGTCCGACGTTTACGTTCTCGATGGCGAGGGAGGGCGGCTGTTCTTTGAGGTGGCCATAGAACCCGCCGCACCAGACGAGGAGTACTGGCCGGCCGAGGTCATCAACACGGTGTTGTGGATGCGGGCGGTGCAGTCCGACACCGTGGCGGCAGGCACGGCGGGCTCCGACGCGGGCGGGCCGTGCGCGATCTGACCCGGTAGCACAGCATCCGCCTGTTTGAAGACTTAGATGTTGTACATCATTGGGTCAACAAAGAAGGCGGCATCCGGTGCTGGGGAAGATGCTGATCGTGGCGAGGCAACGGCCGGAATTCCGGTCAGACGGGAATACGCGGGGGCGTCTTTGGTGACAACCGCGTGGGCGCCAACAACGGAATGCTCCCCAATGGTGACCGCGCCGAGAATGATCGCCCCGGCTCCCACCACCACACCGTCGCAGAGGGTGGGGTGACGTTTTTCGTGCAACATGGTGCGGCCACCGAGAGTCACCGCGTGGTAGAGCATCACGTCGTCACCGATGATCGCCGTTTCTCCGATCACCACACCCATGCCGTGGTCAATAAAAAAGCGGCGGCCGATCACGGCGCCCGGGTGGATTTCTACCCCGGTGAGGAAACGGACGAACTGGGACAACACCCGTGCGGGCAGGCGGGCGCCGGCCACCCACAATCGGTGGCTCGCCCGGTAACCCCAGATTGCGTGGAGTCCGGAATATGCAAGAAGAATTTCGGTGCGCGAC
Organism: Glaciihabitans sp.; assembly: GCA_036008825.1. Taxonomy (GTDB): domain Bacteria; phylum Actinomycetota; class Actinomycetes; order Actinomycetales; family Microbacteriaceae; genus Glaciihabitans. Next base: position 211 of record DASYMY010000696.1, on the reverse strand, counting down.
CGCGCGGCGGGATCTCGCCGACGCGCGGTCGCAACATCCTCCCTTACTCGGGAGAGAACGGACATATGTGCCTAGACCGCCAGGTTTTCGTACAGAACCGTGGAGAGGTAACGTTCGCCGTAGCTTGCGACAATCACCACGATGGTTTTACCGGCGTTCTCGGGACGTGCGGCTAGTTCAAGAGCAGCCGTGACGGTGGCACCGGACGAGA
>DASYMY010000695.1:0-10618 GCA_036008825.1 Glaciihabitans sp. | reverse complement strand
ACACGTTCCGCGCGGTCAACATCGCACTCGCCAACGAGTTTGCCGACATTTGTCGCGCACTTGAGATCCCAATTACCGACGTCATCGACGCGGCAGCCACCAAGCCATACGGATTTATGCCCTTCCTCCCCGGCCCCGGGGTTGGCGGGCACTGCATCCCCTGCGACCCGCACTATCTGCTGTGGCAGCTTCGCAAACAGCGAGTTGCCGCCCCCATGATCACGCAAGCGATGGTGGAGATTGCGGCTCGCCCTACCAAGGTCATCGATCGAGTGCGAGAGCTGCTCGCAAACCGAGGAATCGGTTTGGGAGGCGCACGCGTGCTTGTTGTTGGCGTCTCCTACAAGCCGGACGTCGCCGACCTCCGCGAATCACCTGCGCTCGAAATATTGGCCGGGCTGTACGACAGCGGAGCCCTCATCGGCTACGTCGACCCTCGTTTCCCCACACTGACCCTGCCCAACGGCGTCATTTTGGAGAGCCTGGCGAACCCAGAAGACTTCGGAGCAAACCTCCTTCTCGTTCACACCCGACACAGTGACAGCGATCTGAGCTGGGTCGGACCCGACCAGCTTGTACTCGATGCCACCTACCGCACCACGGAATTGCCTCAGAGCATCTTGCTGTGAACCTAGCGCCACAACTGAAGAAACGGATTTAACATGAAGACAGTAGTAACCGGCGGCGCGGGTTTTGTGGGAAGCCACCTCGTGGAGTATTTGCTGGCGCGCGGCGACGAAGTAGTTGTGATCGACGACCTTTCCACCGGATCGTTGCGCAACTTGGATGCCGTGCACACCCACCCGTCCCTGACGATCGTGACAGGGACGATCCTGGATTCCGCACTTGTGAATTCCGTAGTTGCGGGCTCCGATCGGGTGTTCCACCTGGCTGCAGCCGTGGGAGTGAAACTCATCGTTGAACACCCGCTGAGCAGCCTCCGTACCAACATTCACGGAACCGAAAACGTCCTCAACTCTTGCCGCGATTTTGGCGCAACGCTGCTCCTAGTCTCGACAAGCGAAATTTATGGCAAGAACACAGCAGACAAGCTGTCGGAAGACTCTGATCGAATCCTCGGCAGCCCGCTTCTGTCACGGTGGACGTACGCCGCTGCGAAAGGCATCGACGAAGCGTTTGCACACGCGTACTGGACCGAGTACGGACTGGATGTCGCCATTGTGCGGCTGTTCAACACCGTTGGTCCCCGCCAGACCGGCCGGTACGGCATGGTTGTGCCCGGACTGGTGGGCCAAGCCCTGCGTGGTGAACCATTGACGGTGTACGGCGACGGCACTCAGACCCGGTGTTTCTCGTACGTTGGCGATGTTGTGCCGGCAATGGTTGCGCTGTCGGAAGAGCGCTCCGCATACGGGCAGGCGTTCAACCTGGGCGGCGCCGAAGAGGTGTCCATCTTGAACCTTGCCCGCCGGGTCATTGAATCCACGGGAAGCGCGAGCACAATTCGGTTGGTTTCCTACGAGGAAGCGTATGCGCCGGGATTCGAAGATATGCGCCGTCGTGTACCGGACAACGCTCGCGCCAACGCTCTTGTCGGGTTTGTCCCGTCAACAACGTTGGACGAAATAATCGCCAAGGTCGCGGCCGGAATCAGTGCCGAGGCGGAGGCCGCTGCCGAAGCCGAAGCGGTCACCGACCTCACGGCGCCTCCCGTGTCTGCCTCCACCGTCGGGAGGAGGTGATGTGCGGCATCGTCGGCTGTCGTACCTCCGACGACGCGGCACCGTACCTTTTGCGGGCGCTTAGCTTGCTGGAGTACCGAGGTTACGATTCGGTCGGAGTTGCCATCAGAACCGACGATGGTGGCACTGCCACGGTAAAAACAGTGAACCGGGTTGACGCTCTGTCTCCGCTCATCGAAGGGTGGCAAGGCTCGGCTTTTTCCGGAACCGGAATAGGTCACACTCGCTGGGCCACCCACGGAATGGTTACCGAGACCAACGCCCACCCCCACGCCGACTGTTCCGGACGTATCAGTGTGGTCCACAACGGAATCATCGAAAATGCGGATGCCTTACGTGACGAGTTGCAGCAGGCCGGCCACCGTTTTGCCTCTGAGGTGGACTCAGAGGTAGTCACCCATCTTGTGGAAGACGCGCTTGCGGAAACCGGAGATCTTCTTTCCTCGGTGTCAATGGTTCTTCCTCGGCTGGAAGGGTCATGGGCGCTGGTTGTGCTCGACGCTACTTCTGGCTTGATGGTAGCCACCGCGCACCGATCCCCATTGCTCGTTGCTCGCACTGCCAAAGGCGACTTTGTTGCCAGCGACATTGGAGCCATCGCCGAATGGGCCGAAGACTACTGGGCGCTCCGTGATGGCGACCTCGTCGAGATCGGTGAGGAATTCGTGTGGATGAACGGCGGAGCGCATTTTGTGCCGCCCCACCCCATCCGCAGTGTGTGGACGAACAGTATGCGGCAACTCATCCGCCACACCGACTACATGGACAAGGAAATTGACGAACAGCCCGAGGTTGCCGCGCGAATCCTCGACCAGCTTGGGGCAGAAATCGCTTCCGGCAAGTTGTGGCGCAGCACCGGAGTGCCCGCGTTCGATCGCGTCGCGGTTCTCGGCTGCGGGACGTCCCTGAACGCTGGCAGGGTGATTGGCACCGCCTTCAGCCGGTTAGGAGGTATCGCTCACGACTACATCGTCGCCAGCGAAGCGTCCACCGCAGTGTTGGCTCCGAACACCTTAGTGATGGCGATCAGTCAATCGGGTGAAACAGCCGATATTTTGAGGGCTATCGACGAGCTTGGCCTCACCTCTTCGCTCATCGCCTTGACTAACAACCCGCACTCCACCCTGGCGCGACAAGCCGACTCGATCGTGAACTGTTCCGCCGGTCCAGAAATCGGCGTGGCTGCGACCAAAACCTTCGTCGCGCAGGTGGTCACGGGTGTGGCCTACGCATTGTCTTCGTTGGCAGACTCCGGGCGGATGACCCGACGAGAAGCGCAGCTTCAGGTGGACGATCTCAACCGCATCCCCGATCTCCTCGCCCAGTCGATCGCTGTGTCTCGCGAGGCTATCCCCGAGGTGGTCGCCGACGTTCGCGATGCCACGGGGTTTGTCTTTCTTGGTCGAGGCTCAGGCGTCGTGTATGCGGGGGAGGGCGCCCTAAAGCTGAAGGAGCTTACCTACCGCTGGGCGGAGCACTATCCGGCTGGCGAGTTAAAACACGGACCTCTGGCGCTGATTGAGAACGGCACTCCTGTTGTTGTCATTGACAACGGCGATCCCCGGTTGGCTAGCAACATTGCCGAGGTAGCTGCGCGCGGTGGTTTGGTCATCCGGATTGGTGGCCAGGGCAGCACAATCCCGGCTTTGGGGCACAGTTTTTCATCACCCCTCCGCGGCGGGATGGACCAGTGGGGGCCGTTGGAGTCTGTTGCACCCTTGCAAATCCTCGCGAGAGAACTCGCGCTGTCCCTGGGGCGGGATGTGGATAAACCGCGCAATCTCGCCAAGTCCGTCACCGTCGAATAGTTTCACCGTTTTGTGCTTGTAGAAGGGAAAACCCAGTGTCAACATCAGAAGAACAGGGCGTCGAGCTGCCGCGACGCCAACCCAACCAAGAGGGCGCGGTGAAACGTAGGCGGAGAGGAGTGCTTGGGGCAATCGGCGCCATGGCATCTCTCGCCCTGCTGCTCGGCGGGGGAGCCCTCGCGAGCGCAGCGACTGCACCAACCGCACTTGAAGATCAACCGGAAACCGTGGTGAGCATCACTTTCGACGACGGCACCGCTAATCAAATGACTGCTGCGGCGACGCTCGACCAATATGACCTCGATGGCACGTTCTACGTGATGTCCGGTTACGTTGGTGCCGCGAACTATCTCACGCGAGCCAACCTCGACAGTCTCGCTGCGGCGGGGCACGAGATCGGCGGACACACTATCAACCACCCTGACCTCACCACTGTCCCCGCGGCGGAGGCGGTTCGTCAGATCTGTAACGACCGCGCAGCGTTGACAAGTTGGGGATTCACGATTCGCAGCCTCGCGTACCCGTACGCGGCGAGCACTCCTGCATTAGAGACCACCGCGCGCGACTGCGGCTACACCAACGCCAGGATGCTCGGTGACATCGCGAGCCGATTTGGCTGTGCCGAGTGCGACACAGCAGAGTCCATTCCGCCAGCTAACCCGTTCTATCTGAAGGCGCTGGACCAGGTCGAATCCACGTGGACCCTTGCTGACATGCAAACGGCAGTTACCACGGCCGAAAGCACGGGAGGCGGCTGGGTCCCGTTTACGTTCCACAATATTTGTGAGAGCGGGTGTGGCGATCCCACGACAACACCGGCTCTGTTCGAACAGTTTGTTCAGTGGTTAGCCGCTCGAGAATCAACAAACAACACCGTTGTTCGCACTGTTGGTGACGTCATCGGAACTGCCGCACAGCCGGTGGTTTCCGGTCCAGTTGCTGCGCCTCTGGCTCCCGGGGTCAACGGGATCGGCAACCCCTCGCTAGAAACGGCAGCAGCCACAGGATCCCCAGAATGCTGGATGCAGGGCGGGTACGGTGAAAACGTCGCCGCCTTCTCTACCGTGAGCCCCGGTCGAACGGGTGCAACCGCCAGCAAGGTCGTGGTCTCCGGATACGTGTCTGGTGATGCGAAACTGCTTCCACAATTTGACGGTGGATCCTGTTCGCCGACGATCCTGCCGGGTCACACGTACTCGCTGAGAACCTGGTACAAATCGACGGCTGTCACCCAGTTCGCTGTGTACCTCCGCACGAGTGCAGGAGCGTGGCAGTACTGGACATCGAGCCCCTGGTTTGCAGCATCGACCGACTACACCGAGGCAGTCTGGACGTCCCCAGCTATTCCCGCAGGGATGACGGGTATCAGTTTTGGGCTCAACCTCTTCAGCAACGGTGAGATCACCACGGATGACTACAGCCTGTACGACACTGACGGAGCGCCAGCTCCATCAGTGCCCCCGGTGGTTGCCCCTGTAGCTGCAACCACGGTGGGAGCTGCCACTCAATGACGCAGCCCCACCCTCCACAGGTCGCGCGGTCGCAGCAGAGAGTGCTGCGGCCGCGTGGCCGTGCGAACGATAAATCGTGAACGCTACCGGCCAGTCGGCGTCGCCCCAAACCACGGGGCGGCGTCGAGGCCCAGTGATTTGGGGAGCGTGGGCGCTGACCGTTGTGTTCACTCTCTCGGGATGTTTTGGACAGGAGGCAACTGGTTTGGGGCTCGAGAAATATCCTCTACACACGAATATCACTGCAACAACGTTCTGGGTGGGTGAGGTCTATGACCCTGACGCTAGCGATGGCAGTCAAGAGTTCTCCACCTACGATTCGCGATGGATGGAGAGTTTTGGCGGCTGCGACGGAGTCATCATTGATGGGGTGTGTGAGACCGAAGCCCGCACTGCTGGCAACGGCTATTTCCCCACCTCGATGACCCCATTGCAGAACCCTTTTTATCTCGACCTGCCCTATGACGACATCAATAACGCCAACGGGTTCGCCATGCGGGATCAAGTGATCCCTTGGGCAGGGGAGGCGCCTTACTCCGATCACGTCGGCGATCGACGGTTCAGCTATATGAAGAACCGATGGGTGCAGATTAGTCGTGGCGACCGCGTCTGTTACGGACAAATACAAGACGCCGGTCCGGGAGTGTACGACGACCACGAATACGTGTTTGGCAGCGATGATCGACGCCCGCAAAACACCGAATGGTCAAATGCTGGGCTCGATGTGTCCCCCGCCCTCAACGGTTGTCTCGGATTCGAAAAACTCGATTTCACTCAGTCCGTGAATTGGCGATTTGTCGATGAAGTGGATGTCCCGGCGGGGCCATGGAAGCAAATCGTGACAACCAGTGGTGTCCAGTGAGCCGGACCACCCTAATATGGGGCGGTGAGCAGCTTCCTTGACCTTGTTGAAGTTCTTGCGGAGTTGTTTACCTGGGTCGGCCTTGTTTTAGGCGGGCTGAGCTTCCTCACACTCCTGATAGTGCGCGTGAGTCGCGGCAGCTGGGTGGAGACAGAAGCGGTTGTTGTCGATGAAGCCGAGGCCTCCCAGCTGCGGTGGATGACTATCGATGGCATTCTGCATTCGCGTAACTTGGACGCGGACGAACGCGCCGCCATCAAGGATCCGGACGAGTTGCTTATTCACTACAGCCGGCGATCGCCCGATCGTATGCGATTCGAAGTTGCCGGACACGGCGAGAAGGTTCTGCGCGCCCTCGGATTCATCCTGTTGGGCATCGCAGCGGTTTCGATTGTTGTGTCCATCGTGGTGCTCTTTATCCCGCACTAACTGCTTTCCATTCGACATTCAAGCCGGGGTGCCTATACTTACGCGCAGATGTCCGATTTGATACCACCCCCCATCGCACCGCGCCGGAAAGACCTTCGCGGCACCGTTGGCGTGCCCAGACACGGTCGACTGCCCCGTAGCTCACCATGGCGGTTGATCCTCGGCACTATCGCCGGTGCGCTCGCCGTCCTACTCGTGAGTACTACTTCGGTTGCGGCCATCACCTTCTGGGATCTGAGCAGCCAGATTCAAGATAATGCCGTTGATATTAGCGATCCCGACGATTCGACCCCGCCACAGGTGGGTGAAATCGAGGGCAGCTTCAACCTTCTTGTTGTGGGTGTTGACAACGACATCGACCAGGCGGAGGCCTTTGGGGAGCGGGATGTCACTCTCAACGACGTCAACATTTTGCTGCACGTCTCCGAAGATCACACGACGGCAACCGTCGTCAGTTTGCCCCGTGACCTGCTCACTTCGCAACCGGAATGCGTAAACGTCGACACCGGCGAGATTTCTCCCTCCCAGCGTCTGGTGTCACTGAACTCGGCGTTTGCCCGAGGTGGCAACGAAGGTGGACTCGCCTGTGTAGTGAACACCGTCAAAGATTTGACCGGTCTCGAGATTGATTACGCCGCCCAAATGTCGTTTAACGCGGTGGTGCAGATGACGGATGCTGTTGGCGGCGTTCCCGTCTGCTTGACAGAGCCGATCGTTGATCTCTACTCCGGTCTTGACCTTCCGGCTGGAACAAGTGTTATCTCCGGCGCAACAGCGCTCTCGTTCCTGCGCACCCGCCATGGTGTGGGTGACGGTAGCGACCTGGCGAGAATCTCCTCGCAACAGGTCTACATGTCGTCCCTCGTGCGCACGCTTAAAAGCGATGAAACGTTGACGAACTTCACCAAGCTCTACTCTCTAGCGAATGTCGCGGCCACAAACATTCGGTTGTCTACCAGCCTGGCTGCCACCGACACCATGGTCTCCATGGCGCAGAGCCTCCGCACCATCAACCTCGACACCATGGCCATGGTTCAGTACCCCGCGATCGATTCCGAAACCTACGCTGGCAAGATTGTCCCCAACGAACCCGTTGCCGATGCGTTGTTCGAGACCATCGCGGCCGATCAGCCCGTACTTTTGGCTGAAGGTTCCACCGGGCGTGGTGCGACACTTGACCCCAGTGTTCCGGTCACGGAAACCCCCGCAGCAACGGCCGATCCCACCACGCCGGTTGATCCCACCGATCCCTCCGCGGTTCCCACCGCTGATCCCACTGACGAGCCCATTGCGGGCCTTGAAGGCCAAACGGCTCAGCAGCAGACCTGTTCTGTCGGTTTCGGCGGCTAAATCCGCTGGTTTACCAGCATCAGCGGCTGCTGAACCCTATAGGCTGTCGGAACTATGGATGACCCTCCCTCGCACAGACCCGTGCCCCTACTTCACTTGACGGCTGCTTCACGCCGAGTCAGGAAGGGGGCGGCACATGTATGAATGGATCATGATCGGTGTTGGCCTCGTCCTCACCGTCGGCACCGGCTTGTTCGTTGCCTCCGAGTTCGCGTTGGTCAACCTTGACCGTAACGACCTCGAGTCCCGTCAGAGCCGGGGCGAAAAGCGCCTTGGCCCCACCATCAAGGCGCTCAAGATCACCTCAACGCACCTCTCCGGTGCGCAGCTCGGTATCACTCTCACCACACTTCTCACCGGATACACGTTCGAGCCGGCCGTCAGCGCCCTGCTCCGCGACCCGCTGACGAACCTCGGTGTTCCCTCCAGCGCTGTCCCCGTCGTGGGCAGCATTGTTGGTGTCGTCATCGCCACCCTCTTCTCCATGGTGATTGGTGAGCTAGTCCCCAAGAACTTTGCCCTCGCTTTGCCGCTGGCCACCGCGAAGATTGTTGTTCCGTTCCAAACCCTGTTCACGACGGTATTCCGCCCGGTGATCATGGTCTTCAACAACACCGCGAACGCGATTATCCGCTCCTTTGGCATCGAGCCCAAAGAGGAACTATCGGGTGCTCGATCCGCCGAAGAGCTGAGCTCTCTCGTTCGCCGCTCCGCATTGGCGGGAATCCTCGACGACGACCACGCTCAGCTCCTTGGCCGCACCCTTCGGTTCTCCGAAAAGGACGCCTCGAACGTAATGACCCCTCGCGTGAGAATGGATGCCGTCGACTCCACTGATTCGGCCGCCACCGTGTTGGAGCTTGCGGCATCCACTGGCTTCTCCCGCTTTCCTGTTCTCGGTGAAGACGTCGACCACATTGTTGGTGTTGTGCACGTCAAGCAGGCGTTCGCCGTTCCCCTTCAGAATCGAGCGGATGTCACAGCCGAAATGCTGATGGCAGAACCCCTGCGCGTGCCCGAGTCCATGGGCGTTGACACACTCCTTGGGCTGCTGCGCCGCAATGGATTCCAAATCGGTATCGTCACCGATGAATACGGCGGAACAGCCGGTTTGGTCACCCTCGAAGACCTGGTGGAAGAACTCGTGGGCGAGTTAGAGGACGAACACGATCGCACCAAGTCGGGAGTCATCCGCTCTGGAAAAACAGTGATCTTCTCAGCGTCGCTGCGTCCTGACGAACTGTTCGAACGGGCAGCAGTGACCGTGCCTGAGGATTCGGACTACGAAACGATTGGGGGTTTTGTCACCGATCAACTCGACCGGATCCCCGAACTGGGTGACGAAGTTGCCATCGACGGAGGTGTGCTCCGGGTGGAGCGCGTGGACGGCCCACGGGTCGATCGCCTGCGTTATACCCCAACCGATCCCACCACCGACCTCTCTCAGGAGACCCCGCACGACAGAGTCGTTGCCGCACTAAAAAAGGAGCTGACCCATGAGTGAGTACCTTCCCGGCATAGCGTGGCTTGTTGTCTTGCTGGTAGTAAACGCGTTCTTTGTTGGCGCGGAGTTCGCCGTCATCTCAGCACGTCGATCACAGATCGAGCCTCGCGCGGAGGCGGGCAGCAAGGCCGCCAAAACCACCCTGTGGGCGATGGAACACGCGACCCTGATGTTGGCCACCAGTCAGCTCGGTATTACGGTCTGTTCGCTGCTGATCCTCAACGTGTCCGAGCCTGCCATTCACCACCTGCTCGAGATCCCGTTGGGCCTCACCAGCCTGCCGGCCGAAGCCATCAGCGTGATCGCCTTCATCGTGGCTCTGTTGCTGGTGACGTTCCTGCACGTGGTTATTGGCGAGATGGTTCCTAAGAACCTGTCGTTCTCGGTTCCGGAGCGCGCTGCGCTCATTCTCGCGCCGCCGCTGGTCTTTGTTGCTCGCGTCTTCAACCCCATCATTTTCAGCCTCAACTGGGTTGCAAACGGAGTGCTGCGCTTGTTTAAGGTCGAGCCGAAGGATGAAGCAACCAGCGCATACACAATGGACGAGGTGGCCAACATTGTGCGCCAGTCCACCCGTGAAGGTGTGTTGGATGACGCTTCCGGTACGCTCACGGCCGCGTTTGAGTTCACCGCAAAAAAGGTGTCGGATGTCGAAGTTCCGATCTCCGAAATGGTGCTGCTGCCTGCATCTTCGTCCCCGGCTGATATCCAGGGCGCTGTCGATACACACGGCTATTCGCGGTACATCCTGACGAACAACAACGGTGATCCCACTGGATACCTGCACCTCAAGGATGTGCTTGATCTCACCACGCCGGAGAAGTTTTCGGCGCCAGTGCCTGCGAAGCGAATTCGCCAATTGAGTTCCGTTTTGCGGGACTCAGATTTGGAAGATGCGCTGGCATCCATGCGTCGCGTCGGCGCGCACGTTGCCCGCGTATTTACCGAAGAAGGCCAGATCACAGGTGTCTTGTTCCTCGAGGACATCATCGAAGAATTGGTCGGCGAAGTGGAAGACGCGACCAGCGTTTAGCCCCATTCGTTGACCAACTTGTGGGCAAATCCACCGGAATGGACACCAGCACCCCTTCAGCGCTGGTATAGTCGTCAGGTTGGGTTTTGGCCCTACAAGATGCGCCCGTAGCTCAGCGGATAGAGCAATTGACTACGGATCAATAGGTCGGGGGTTCAAATCCCTCCGGGCGCACTTTCATCCTGAGACTGGATATAGAAAAGCTCCAAACCTTTCGGTTTGGAGCTTTTCTTCGTTTGAGGCGCTATCGAACGCGGTCCCTTAGTGGGCCGAGTAGCCTCCGTCAACAAGGTGGTAGCTACCGGAGATGAAGGACGCGGCGTCGCTCAGCAGGAACAGCGTGAGTGCGGCAACCTCTTTGTCGGTGCCGAGTCGGCGGGACGCGTGCTCGCCCTCCAGCGCCTCGAGGGCTTCGGGG
>DASYMY010000694.1:0-2114 GCA_036008825.1 Glaciihabitans sp. | reverse complement strand
CCCTCCGGTAGCGGTACCGAGTGGTAGCGCACAACGGTTGGTGCGCCGCCTTTGCCCACACTCAGCTCCACCGCACGCAGGCCCGTAGAGCCCATGTCGATTCCGACAATGTTGGTTGTCATGGTCCTACCCTTTGGTGTGCGGTTGTAAGAAGTGGCCAGGCAGACATCAGTTCAGCCCCACCAGGGTCAGATAGCCGGTCGCGATGGGCTCTCCCGCAAACACGCCAAGCCAGGCGCCGGCGAGCATCCACGGGCCAAACGGAATGCCGCTGCCCCGCCCCGCACGCCTGGTCGCCAGCAGCACCAGCGAGAAGGCCCCGCCGAGCACAAACGCGCCAAATGCGCCCACGATGAAAGGCCCTGGCCCCAGAAGGCCGAGGAAGATACCGATCACCCCGGCCAGCTTCACGTCTCCCAGCCCCATCCCCTTCGGGTACAGCGCCGCCATCAGGAAATACAGCAAAAACAGCATCAGCCCGCCCAGCAGCGCCCAGAAGAGGCACTGCGGTTCTCCAGATACCACAGCGGCTGCGCCCACCAGAATCGCGGCTACCGGATACGCCGACAACACAATCCGGTCGGGCAGGGTGTGGGTCTCTAGGTCGATAACCGCCAGGGCCACACTGATGCTCGCGAAATAGAGAAACGCGACCACCATCACAATGACCGAAGCGGATGTCTCCACCCGCAGCCCCTGCACACCGAAGCGCAGCGCGACGGCCACAAAAAACACGGTGGTTCCCACCTCAACCAGGAGGTAGCGGATGGAGATGGGGGCAGCGCAGTCCCGGCATTTGCCGCGAAGGATCAGCCAGGAGAGCACGGGAATGTTGTCCCGCGCACGAATACGGGTGGAGCAGCTTCCACAACTGCTCGGCGGAAGCGACAGGGAGGCGCCCGCAGGGATTCGATGGATCACCACGTTGAGGAACGACCCAATGGCAAGCCCCAGCAGGGCAACAAAGATGATCACGCTCAGTTCACGTCCCGGGTGAAAATGACGGTGCCGAGCTCTGCGGGGGAGCCGGCAGCGCCGCCGGGAGTGACAACACCCGTGTCGAGGTCAATACCCGGCAGGCCCAGGGAGACGGACTCGAACCAGGTGTTGTTTTTGAAGTCGTTTGCACCATTGGCGTAGAGCTGGCCGCGCCACTCAAAGTTGTTCATGGCCGCAAAGCGGCACGGTGTGTAAAGCATCGCGGCGATGGTTGGCGCGATCACAAACCCGTTTTTCATCTCGAAGTTGCCCTGGGTGGCCGCGCAGGTGGGCAGGTTGTCTGGAGTGTTGTCTGGCGTGATGAACCACAGTTTGTGCTGGGCCGTTGAGGTGGAAGAGAAGGTGACGTGGGAGGTGAAGTTGAACCGAGGAGAGAACACCACCACATCGTTGGCCAGCTTCACCGAGCTGGGGGCAACCACTCCGCCGGTGCAGCCGAGCGCATTAATAATGACGGGCTTGGTCCCATTGGAGGCGGATGCCAGCATGCTCGGCGTCAGCGCACAGTCCGAGCCAATTGGGGTGACCTTGTATGGCAGGCCGTTGGTGTCGATCCAGTCGCCGGGAACGTAAGCCAAATCCACCCATGCGGGCACATCCGGGATGTCGCCGTTTCGTGTGTATGCACCGTCCACTCCGGCCGGGCGGGTGGCGTTCGAGGCTGACAGGTTGCCGGTGATGTGCCCAAGCTTCGCAATGCCCGATGCCCAGGCATTGCCCTCAATGGTGCAGGCGGTGATGTCGAGGGCGCCGTTCTCGACAACAACGTCGCCTTGAATCACGGTGTTGTTGGCGCAGGTCATTCCGCCGTTTTTCACCTGGATGGCGGCGCGTCCACTCTCGGCAACAAGAAGGTCGCCGTTGTTGTCGAAGACAATTCCGCCGTGCACGTACATCGCGGCACCACTCGGGTGAACCCCGGGCAGAACTTCGGGGGTGTAGTTGAAGATGGTCTCGATAACCTGCTCGTCACCTGCGGAGCTGCCCACAACGGCGTCGTTCGCTGCAGACCCGGTGGAGACAACTTTGATGCGCCGCGCAGGAACTCCCGCAGCCGGGCACGAATCGTTCACCCACGTCTCACCAGTGGTGCTGAGCGAGTAGGAGACTCGCGC
>DASYMY010000693.1:0-2147 GCA_036008825.1 Glaciihabitans sp. | reverse complement strand
ATCCGGGCTCGGGCACCGCGCGAATCGCAATGTCGTTGCCGCCGGCATCGAAGGACCGCGTTGCCGAGTTGGCATCGTAGCTGATCTGGAACTGTCTGGTTCCGGCCGTAAACGTGGAGCCGTCTGGAAGGCCCGCGAACGTTCCGGTGACGGCGTTGGGCGAGTTATTGACGATCACGTAGTAGATCTCGTTGAGCAGGCCGACGTAGTTCAGCGGCGTCAATTGCAGCGATGAGCCGGCGATGTTCACCGCATTGCCGACGTTCAAGACGTCGTGGCTGTCGGCGCTCGTGACTTCGAGTTTGAGGATCGAGCCGGTGCCCATCAGCAAGCTGCCTACGTTCATCACCCCGACGCTGTTGCCTGGGGAAACGATACCGCCGCTGGTCGCAGTGAGGGCACCGGAAAGCGTCCCCGTGCCACCGACTGTTCCTGAGACCGAAGCAGTAATCCCACCGGTGCCGGTGCTCGTCGCATCAAAGAGCAAGGTGCCTTCGGTGACGTTGATGTTGCCGGTCGAGAACGCAGTAGGCGCTGGCCCGAGCACTGACTCCGCAACGGTTCCCGTGACCCGCACGGTGCCTGGGCCGTTCTTGGTCAGAGTGCTTCCGTCGGACAGATCGAACTTGCCGACGGTCAGCGTGTTGTTCGTGCCAACGGTCACGACGCCTTCGGAAGAACCAGTGGGGATCGCGATGGCGTTCGCGGTGTTGACCGTTGCTGCCGCGTTGTCATTGATCCGCAGCACCGCCGGATTGTTGAAGCTGCCGTTAAGCTGTACGAGCGCTGAGTTGGTGGTCGAACCAACGCGGAGCGTTGATCCTGCGTCGATGACCACCCGGCCACCGCCATCGGAAATACGGAACAAGGTCGCGTTGCCTGGATCCGTCGGAATCACGTAGTCCGCCGCGGCGACGCTGGTCGTACCCGCAACGTTGAGACCGAATCCTTTGCGCAGGAACTGAGCACTGTCGCCCTGGCCCCAGCCGTTGCCGGTCGGATCGCTCCCTGCACCGCCGCCGCCATTGCGCATGCGAAGCTCGAATCGGTGCCAGCCGTCTCCGGCGCCGCCCATGCCATAGTTATTGCCGTTGTTTGCGCCTCCGTTGCTCGAGCGCGCTTCGCCGCAGCAGCCGGAGTTCAGGACGAGATTGCCGTCAATGAAGAGCCGGGTGTCGTCGTCGATGTTCTCACCGAAGGTGAAGGTGCCGTCGGCATCAAAGAACTGGCCCGTATAAACCCAGGTCTCGTTATCGCCCCAAAGCGTCGCACTCTTGGTGTTGGTTTCGCCGAGGCGTGGCGAGAGCCGCGCGCCGCCGGTTTCCGGTCCTTTGCCGGTGCCGGGGTTTGGCGTGGTCAGACCGGGTGAACCTGCGTTTAGGTCGTTGGTTCCGGTGATCACCCCTTCGAGCAATCCAGCCTGAACGGTGTAGGACGCAAAGGTCAGCGGAGCCGTGCCCATGTTGACCACGCCACTTTGCACTCGCACCAGACCTTCGTCCACGTTCACCCCGGAGCCGGTGTAATTCAGCGTGCTGAGGTTCAAAGTAGTGCCCGGTGTCACGGAAACGCTGCCCGCCGTTACGGCCGCTGTAGCGGTAAGAACGGCATTCCCCGTCAACTCGATGCTGCCAAGGTTCGATGCGCCGTTCAGGGTGGCGTTGCCGCCACCGCCTACGTTAAAGGCACCCGCGCTGGTGAAGGTCCCGTTCGCCGTCAGAGTGCTGTTGGTGATGTTCACCGAAGCGCTCGTCGCGTTTCCGTTCAAGGTGGACGTGCCGCCGGTGGTGACGAGGGCGCCGCTGTTACTCAGGGTGCTGTTCGTCGTGAAGCTGCCACCGTTCACCGTCAAGCTGCTCACGTCTGCTGCACCGCCGAGGGTCAGTTGCGCCGTGTTGTTGGCGCCGTTCGGGACGACCCCATTCAGGCTGTTCGCCACGGTCAGAGCACCAGTCGTGAGTGGTCCCGAGACATTTACGCGAGCGACATTCACCGTGAAGCCACCCTGAGGGTTCACAGAGCCCCCGGTGAAGTTGATGTTGCCTTCCCCGGCAGTGAGCGACCCGGCACCACTGATCGGAGCGTTGACGTTCAACGTAAGGTTGCTGTCCGCGACGCGAGTCGTGAGCGTGGAGCCCGCAGTGACG
>DASYMY010000692.1:0-1949 GCA_036008825.1 Glaciihabitans sp. | reverse complement strand
CTGTCGCTGGCGGGTGTGTCCGGTTTCGAGGGCAGCGTCACCGCCGGCTCCGACGGCACGGTGGGTGGCACTCGCGAGGGCGCCGTGCGCTTCTTTCTCGACGGTATGGTGCACACCTTTGTGGCTCTGGCAAAGCTGTTCGAGACGGACTCCCCCATCCTGACCGCCGGCGGCAGCACCGACTTCGACCTGGTTGCCGAGATTTTTACACCCGTGCGCGCAACCATTGCGACCGCCCGCCTGGTTGTGCGCTCCGGCTGCTACGCCATCCACGACGACGGGCTCTACCGCGACACCACCCCAGCTGCCACCCGGTCAGGTCCGCACTTTATTGCGGCCGCCCACGTCTGGGCGCGGGTGCTGGCGGTTCCCGAACCCGGACGCGCCGTACTTGATGCCGGTAAACGCGATCTCGCCTACGACTCCGCGCTGCCCCAAGTGATTCAGATCTATCGAGCGGATGCCACGGGCCACGGCTCTCACCTTTCTCCAGTCGCTGTTGGGGATGCCACCATCACAGCACTGAACGACCAGCACGGGTACCTGTCCTTTGGCCCGGTGGAAAACAGCGCACTCCGCGTGGGGGACATCGTCAAACTGGGTATTTCGCACCCCTGCATGGTGTTCGACAAGTGGCGCTCGGTGCTGCTTCTGGACCCCAGTAGCGACCCCTCCGCGGGCGGAACAGTGCGGGGCGCTCTCTCCACATTTTTTTAGCGCTGACCAGGGATACAACACAGGTTGATTACTATTGGGCTATGCCTCAGTCCTCCTCTGCTGCCGCACGCGGCGCAGCCTCCAACATTCAAGACAGCACCATCTTTCGGGGAATTGCCCGCGGTGGGTACGCCGTAAATGGCCTCCTCCACATCCTGATTGGTGGTATCGCGATCAGCGTTGCCACCGGCGGTGGCGGCGAAGCTGACCAGGGTGGCGCTCTGTCCAGCCTGGCGGCGAACCCCGGCGGAGTGTTCGTGCTGTGGGTTGTGGTGATTGGCCTGTGGGCACTGGGGCTGTTCCAGCTCACCACCGCCGTTCTGGTGCGCGGCACTGACAAGGACGCCTGGGCCGAACGGGCCAAAGAGGGCGGCAAAGGTGTTGCATACATCGCTGTGGGCAGCACCGCGCTCACCTATGCTCTCGGCGGGTCAAGCTCCAGCAGTGGCGACACCCAAAGCCTCAGCGCAACCCTGTTGGCCAGCCCTGGCGGAGTGGTACTACTGCTGCTGGTGGCCGCCGGTGTTGCCGCGGTCGGCATCTACTTCATCGTCAAGGGCGCGAAAAAGAAGTTCCTCGAAGACATCACCCTGCCGAGTGGCACAGCGGGCCGCGTCACCAAACGCCTCGGCATCTTCGGCTACATCGCCAAGGGTGTCGCCATCACGGTAGTGGGAATCCTGTTTGGTGTTGCCGCGGTCACCACCGATCCAAGTGCCGCAACCGGTCTCGACGGAGCACTCAAGTCGCTCGCCGAGCTGCCGTTTGGTGCCAGCATCCTCGGTGTGATCGCCGTGGGGCTCATCGCGTACGGCATCTACTGCATGGTGCGCGCCCGTTACGCCCGCCTGTAAAACTCGCGCAAATCTCGCGCACACACCCGAGCCCTAGGCGGCCGGTTCCTCGTCCATAATCACCCCGGTGATGCGCGGGGGCACCGGCCCGCCGTGCTCGGCCGCGGTGGCCAGGATGCTGAGGGATTCCAGCCGTGCCGACGGGGCGCCGGCCGCGCTGATGAACCAGCCGCCCACCAGAAACACATCGGCGACGTCAGACCAGACGGCGAGCCCGGTAATACTGAACGAGCCGTAGGTGCGAACATAAAACCCGGCTCGCACCAGGTCGCCGTGGGCGAGGGCTACTACGCGCTCCGCCAACTCGTCGCTATCTGTTGCGGCATCAACCGTGTCCGCCGGCTCCGCTGCCAGCAGGCGAAGTTCGCGGTCCGGCTT
>DASYMY010000691.1:0-8702 GCA_036008825.1 Glaciihabitans sp. | reverse complement strand
CGTTCGTCTCGACCACCGCGTTGAACTGCATGGCCCGAAAGCCGTCCTCGGCCGCTGCTGCAATGGTGTGGGTGGCCAGCGCCCGGCCAATTCCTCGACGGGCTGCGTGCGGCGCAACCATAAAACCGGCGTTGGCAACGTGGGATCCCGCAGCTGGCTGGTTCGGATGCATCTCTGCCGTGCCAACGATGGTGCCGTCGGCATCTTCTGCCACAAACACCCGTCCGCCGGGTTTACTCATCCACCAGGTACGCGCGGCATCTTCGGTGGTGTCTACCGGCCAGCAGTAGGTGTCCCCTGCGCCAACGATTTCTCGAAGGAAGGGCCAAATCTGGGGCCAGTCGCCCTCGTGAGCGTCACGAATCTGCATCCCGTTACGGTAGCGCGTTCGTGCCACCCGTCGCTGCGGCGATCATCGATGCCAGGCTGCGAAACCGGTCTTTCCAGAAGGCCCGAAGCGCTGTGGCATCCGCTTCGGAGGTGAGTTGTGAGTGGTTGACCGAAACCGCCGTTTTGGTGTCGCTCTTGGCGGTGAAGAAAAAAGCGAAGCGCCCGCCGGCAGTGTCGAGGTAGCGGCCGCTGATTGAGCGGGAGGTGGGCTTGTGAGCGTTGAGCTCGGCGAGCGCGGCTGGCAACCACTGGGTGCGCAGCTCCTGTGTAGTGAAGTACTCGAGAAGAGCGTCTAGCCCGATGGGCAGGGTGGCACTCGCGCTGACGGCGAAGGTGCCGTCATTGTTTTGTCCGGGGAGGCGGCGGCCGGTGTGTTGTTCGAAGTGCACCGTGATGGATTGAGCCCACCATCCGTCAACCCCGTGTTCGGCGACCAACCACTGAGCAATCTGAGGATGGGTGAGGGTGGTCGCGTTGTTGTGAAGGAGAAGAGCCGTCCACTCGTCCCAGCTGCGACCGGTCGCAGCGATCACGGCGTCGGCGTTGCGGGCGTCGGAGCCAGGCAATGAGTGGTCTGAATCGGGCACGCGTTCAGATTACCCGCGTAGGCAGGCGAGGAGACCGGAGCTGAGCTGGGTAGTCTGTTCAGTACACATTGAGTACTACCGGGGGGTGATGATGTGAGTTCTGCTGTAGCCACGAGCCGGTGAGGCCTCTTGCGGGCGTGCTAGCACCGCGTCGACTTACGCTCACGTCGCAGAGCACGTTTACGGATCCGCCTGCAGTGTTGAAGCAGATACCCGTTCTTGTGCTTTTTTCGATGGCCGCGGTAATGAGTGCGATTGTGCCCGTGCTGGTCGTCACGAACGTCACCGCAATGGTGGGGGCATCCGCCGTGATGGTATTGGCCACCATATTGGCTGTGGCGATCTCAATGAACACCCGTCTGCAACGGTGGGAGATCACAGTCCCCCTGCTCGACTTCGCCGCCATTGGCGCGCTGCGGTTTGCTACAGGGGAAAGCCAGTCCATCTTCACCTCACTGGTGATACTGCCCGTGGTGTGGTTTGCCACCAATGAGGGCCGCCGGTCGATTGCATACGCCTTTGTTGGGGTGTGCGGGGCGCTACTCTTGCCGTTCCTCCTTGGCTCGAGCGTCGAGGAGAACCCCACCGAGCTCTTACGGGTACTGTTCAGCTCGGTCTCGTTCGGGTTGGCAGCAGCCGTTGTCAACGAGTTGTCCCGTCTGGCCAGGCGCCACCTCGAGGTGGTGCGTGCTCGCGAACAGGCGACAGCTGATGAGCTCGACTACGCCTCCGAGGTTCAACGCGCGTTATTACCGAAATCAGACTCGTCGTTACAGGGCTATCAAATCGCTGGTGCCTGCCTTCCCACAAAATCGGTGGGAGGTGACTTCTTCGATTGGTATCCCGTCAGCGGTGGACTCGGCTTCACGCTCGGTGATGTGATGGGTAAAGGAGTTGGCGCCGGAATCATTGCGGCCACCGCCCGAGCCGTTGTGCGTAGTTCCAAGAACAAGGACGACCCTGGTCTTGCCCTGGCGAGGACAGCCGATTGTTTTTCAACAGAGCTGGGGGACGCTGCGTCGTTCGCCACTATGTTCCATGCCCGGTTGCGAGCCAATGACGGGCGTGTTCTGTATGCCGACGCCGGCCATGGCCTAACACTGATTGTGCGTGCGGATGCCAGTTGGGCGCGGCTGCACTCTGACGATGTCCCGTTGGGACTGGCCATGCAGGATGAATGGTCATCGCATGAACTGTTTATGGGCCCAGGCGACATGATTGTCTCGTTTAGTGACGGGGTACTCGACCTCTTCGATGGCACGCTGGCCGCAGTGGACGAGGTGGCCCGGTTAGCCGTTCAGGCGAACTCTGCTGCAGAGATGGTGCAGGCTCTGACTGCGCTGGCGGCGCTCGATAGCAACCCCGACGATGTCACGGTGCTTGCCGTTCGCCGAGAGTAGCGGCGCTAGCCGCGAGCTTCGATGCCGGTGATCGGCTGGTCGGGGATGAGGGCGGCGGCGCCTTCGAGCGCTGAGCGGAACGCCGAGACGGCAGGGTAGCGGGTTCCGGAGCGACGAACTGAGGTGAAAATGGTGCGCCGCGGCGAACCTGGCAGTGCAACCAGCCGGCAGCTGGCCTCTTCGCCCGCCCACACCAGGTCGGGCATCAGCCCCACGGCGTTGCCGGAGGCGATCAACCGTATCTGAGCCTGCAGGTCGGCGGTCTCAAATCTCACGTCGGGCTCAAAACCGGCACCGCGGCACAGTTGCTCGGCGAAGTGACGGGAGGCGGCACCGCGCGGCTCCATCACCCAGGGCAGGGTGGCGGCCTCAGCAATCGAAGCAACCGGATGGTTCAGGCCGCCGAACTCCGCCGCCTGCGGTGGCAGGGCCAGCCGGATCGCGTCTGTGGTGAGGTTCAGTGTGTCCAGGCCCGGATGAATGGGGGCAGCATGAGCCGGATACTGCTCGGCGACCACCATGTCAAAGTCGCGCGCCCAGGTTTCGTGCAGGGCCGACTCGGGTTCGTGCTGCACCATCTCGATGCGCACATCCGGGTAGTTTCGGCGCATCGCCGACAGTGCGGTGGGCATCAGGGCAAGAGCCGCCGATTGGAAGACGGCCACCCGCACGGTGCCAACAACAGTGGTGAGCGAGGCGGTGAGATCAGCTTCGGCGCGCTCGAGAATGTCGAGCATTGCGTCCGTGTGGCTCACCAAAATCTCCGCCTGCACCGTCAGCTGCACGCGCCGCCCGACCTTGCGCAGCAGCTCCACCCCGGTCTCTTGCTCGAGCAGAGTCAGCTGTTGGGAGACCGCCGACGGGCTGAAGTTGAGGGCGGCGGCCGCCTCCGCCAGGGTGCCTCGAATCTGCACCTCGCGCAGCACACGCAACCGGCGAACATCAAGCATGGCTGCCCACTCCCCATTGTTTAGAAGAACTGACGGTTATCGGTCATATTCCGTCGCTTTATCTAATCAGAGTTGGGTCACATACTGGGCGAATGACCTCGAGAGTTATCCGCCCCAGCCTGCCCCGCGAGAGCGCCGCCGCCACCCGCGATCTTGCCCCTGACGTCACCGCTCTCGTGCGGCGCTGGCTGAGTGAGGCATCCGCCATTAAGACGGATGCCTCGGCCGCTCAGCTCGCGGGAGTTCTCAAAGACCCCAACGGGCTCGACTTCACCGTGGGGTTCGTGGACGGTGTTGTGCGCCCGGAAGACCTTTCGGTTGCTGCCCGCAATCTTGCCGCTCTCGCGCCGAAGGTGCCCGGCTTTTTGCCCTGGTATATGCGGGCCGCCGTCAAGTGTGGTGGTGTTGCCGCGCCTCTGCTGCCGCAGGTGGTTGTGCCAATTGCTCGACGGGTGCTGCGCGAAATGGTGGGGCACCTGGTCGTTGACGCGACGGACTCCAAGCTGGGCCCCGCGATTGCCAAGATGCGCACCGAAGGTATTCGGCTGAACGTCAACCTCCTCGGGGAGGCCGTTTTGGGCGAGAAGGAAGCCGCCAGGCGTCTCGCCGGAACGCACTTGCTGCTCGCCCGCGACGACGTTGACTACGTGTCCATCAAGGTGTCCTCGACCGTGAGCCCGCACGCGGTGTGGGCATTCGACGACGCCGTCGAGCACATTGTGGGCAGCCTCACGCCGCTGTTCTCGCGCGCTGCGGCATCCGCTATTCCGAAGTTCATCAACCTGGACATGGAGGAGTACAAGGATCTCGAGATGACCATGGCGGTCTTCACCCGCATTCTGGACAAGCCGGAGTTCCACAATTTGGAGGCCGGCATTGTGCTGCAGGCCTACCTGCCGGATGCGTTGAGTGCCATGATTCGCCTGCAGGAGTGGGCGGCGGGCAGGCGTGAGGCCGGCGGCGCTGCCATCAAGGTGCGCCTGGTGAAGGGCGCGAACCTGCCCATGGAGCAGGTGGAAGCCTCGCTGCATGACTGGCCGCTGGCGACCTGGTCAACCAAACAGGATTCTGACACCAACTACAAGCGGGTGGTGAACTACGCGCTGCACCCTGACCGCATCGATAACGTGCGGGTGGGTATTGCCGGACACAACCTGTTCGACATCGCCTACGCCTGGCTGCTCGCGAAACGGCGGGGCGCCGAGCACGGCATCGAATTCGAGATGCTGCTGGGCATGGCGCAGGGCCAAGCAGAAGCGGTGCGCCGCGACGTGGGCGAGCTGCTGCTCTACACCCCCGTCGTGCACCCGCAGGAGTTCGACGTTGCCATCGCCTACTTGATCCGTCGCCTCGAAGAGGGCGCAAGCCACGACAACTTTATGTCGGCCGTGTTTGAGCTGAGCGAGAACGAAGCGCTTTTTGCGCGTGAGGAGCAGCGGTTCCTCGCTTCCCTCGATGCGCTTGACGACGAAATCCCCGCCGCCAATCGCACCCAAGACCGTCGCATCCTCTCCTCTTCCAACACTCACACAGCGGATGCCACCAGCCCGGCCCCCTTCACCAACACCCCCGACACCGACCCGGCGCTGCCAGCCAACCGCGAGTGGGCGCGAGACATTCTTGCGCTGGTGCCGCACTCGACCCTGGGAACCGCGACCATCGCGGACGCCCTGGTCACCGACGAGACTGCGCTGAACACCGTGGTGGAGCGCACCGTAACCGCCGCCGGCGCGTGGGGTGCACTCAGCGGCGCCGAGCGGGCGACCATCTTGCATCGCGCCGGCGACATGCTCGAAGCCAACCGCGCCCGGCTTATGGAAGTGATGGCCGCCGAGACGGGTAAAACCCTCGACCAGTCCGACCCGGAGATTTCCGAGGCCGTTGACTTCGCTCACTACTACGCGGAGCTTGCCCGCGAGCTCGACGGGGTTGACGGGGCCACCTTTGTTCCCGCGCGCCTGACCGTTGTCACTCCCCCGTGGAACTTTCCCGTCGCCATCCCCGCCGGCTCCACCCTCGCAGCTCTTGCCGCAGGCTCCGCCGTGGTCATCAAACCGGCTCCGCAAGCCGAACGCTGTGGCGCGGTGATGGTGGAGGCGCTCTGGGCGGCGGGCGTCCCCCGCGAGGTACTCAGCTTGGTGCAGGTGGGAGAGAACACCCTCGGCCGTCAGCTCATCGCCCACCCGAGTGTGGACCGGGTGATCCTCACCGGCGGATTCGAGACCGCCGAGCTTTTCCGTTCCTTCCGCCCCGACCTGCCCCTGCTCGCCGAGACCTCGGGCAAAAACGCCATCATCATTACTCCCAGCGCCGACCTCGACCTTGCCGTCAAAGACGTAGTGTCCTCCGCGTTCGGTCACGCCGGCCAGAAGTGCTCCGCCGCTTCCCTGGTGATCCTCGTCGGCTCAGTTGCCACCTCGCGCCGGTTCCGCAACCAGCTTGTTGACGCCGTCACCTCGCTCACGGTCGGTTATCCAGCGGATGCCACCACCCAGATGGGTCCCCTCATCGAGCCCGCTGCGGGAAAGCTGCTCGGCGGCCTGACGGAGTTGGGCGCCGGCGAGAGCTGGCTCGTGGCCCCAAAGCAACTGGATGACAGCGGAAGGCTGTGGAGCCCGGGAGTTCGCACGGGAGTGAAGCGCGGGTCCCACTTCCACCTCACCGAGTTCTTTGGCCCCCTCCTCGGCATTATGACCGCCTCCACCCTCCAGGAAGCCATCGCCATTCAAAATCAGGTGGACTATGGCCTGACCACCGGGCTGCACTCGCTGAACCCGACCGAGATAGCGCTCTGGCTCGACACCATTCAGGCCGGCAACCTCTACGTCAACCGCGGCACCACCGGCGCCATCGTGCGGCGGCAACCGTTCGGCGGCTGGAAACGCTCCGTTGTGGGTGCCGGCACCAAAGCCGGCGGCCCGAACTACCTCGTCGGTTTGGGGTCGTGGGCGAGCGCACCCAGCTCCGCCACCACAGCCCTGGCCAACCCGAGGGTTCTCACACTGCTGGATGCCGCATCAACCACACTGGATTCGGCGGGGGTTGACTACCTACACCGTGCAGCGCGTAGCGATGCCGCGGCTTGGGCACGGGAGTTCGGCCAGCCGCGCGATATGTCTGCGCTGAGCGCTGAGCGCAACGTTTTCCGCTACGTTCCGCACGACGTGCACGTTCGCCTGCCGGGCGTTGCCACCACCTCGGAACCAGTGCTGAGCGGCGAGCCACTGCTGCGCCTAGTGCGTGTGCTGCTCGCGTCAGCAATGGCGGGAGCGGCAGCGCATGTGTCATCCGCTCTCCCACTTCCTGAGGCCGTCCTTCGCGCTGCGACCCGCAGCGGAAGCACGTTTGTGGTGGAAAGCAACGAGCAGTGGCTCGTGTCGGCGTCGCGCCTGCAGGGCGCACGGGTGCGCCTGGTTGATGGTGAGAGCCTCGCTTACGCAACAGCAACAACCTCAGCATCCGCCACGGCAGCAGCGCTGGCCTTCGCGACCAACGGACGCCCGGACGTTGCGGTGTATAGCAACCCGGTTACCGAGGCCGGGCGGGTCGAGCTGCTGCCGTTCCTCTCCGAACAAGCCGTCAGCATCACCGCGCACCGGTTTGGCACCCCACACAACCTGACCGACGGGATGCTCAACGCTGCATACTGATGCATATAAAACACTTGTAGCGCTACCCACCTCTAGAGCAGTGCACACAGTGGACAATAGGGAGTCAGTACTCGAGCTCGGAAGGCCACCGAATGACCAACACCACGCCCGAAACGGACTCACAGCGACGAGCTGCGGTCGTTTATAACCCCATCAAAGTTGACCTCGACGCCATTCGCGCCGCCGTGGCTACCCAAGAGCAGGCTGCCGGGTGGGGCGAAACGATGTGGTTTGAGACTTCCAAAGAAGACCCGGGGCAGGGCGCTACTCGCGACGCGCTGGAGGCGGGAGCCGCGATGGTTATCGCGGCCGGTGGCGACGGAACCGTTCGCGCTGTTGCCGAGGCGCTCAACGGTCCCGATGTTCCGCTGGCATTACTGCCCTCCGGCACCGGAAACCTGCTGGCCCGCAACCTTCATCTCACCCTCGATGACATGGACCACTCGCTGAAGTCTGCCTTCTCCGGCAAGGACCGTGCCATTGACCTCGCGCGTATCCGCATCCGCCATGAAGACGACACCGTTTCCGAGCACGTGTACGTGGTGATGGCCGGCCTTGGCATCGATGCGAAGATGCTCGCGGCCACCGACGAGGATCTCAAAAAGAAGGTCGGCTGGCTGGCATATGTTGGCGCCATCATCACCGCCCTGCGTGATAAAAACCAACTCCGCTTGCGATACCAGTTGGATGACTCCCGCCCCAAGTCCATCCGTGCGCACACCATTATCGCCGGTAACTGCGGCGCGCTGACCGGTAACGTTCTACTCCTTCCGGACGCAGCAGTAGACGACGGCGTGCTCGATATTGTGTTGATGCGCCCCGAAGGGTTCATTGGCTGGACGCAGATCATCGTCAAGGTGATCTGGGAGAACGGTGTCCTCCGTCGCACCAAGTTGGGCCAGAAGTTCGTCACCAAAGAGGTTGATGCTCTCAACTACGTTCGCGGCCAGACCCTGAAGGTTCGCCTCAGCCGCGCCGAGAAGATCGAGCTCGACGGCGACGAATTTGGTGAAGCAATCGCACTCAAAACATGGATTCAAGAGGGTGGGCTCACCATCCGCGTGCCAGCAGACTCCTAACAAATCAACCAGCGGATGCCCCTGCCGATACGGGTGGGGGTATACACTGGGGGTACGAGCGATGCTAGGAGAGCCATGGAACTCGATACCGATGACATGAAACCCGTCCTCAATCGACTTCGTCGTGCTCAGGGCCAACTCGCTGCCGTGACACGAATGATTGAAGACGGCAAAGACTGCACCGCTGTTGTTACGCAGCTGGCCGCGGTCTCGAGCGCGCTTGATCGTGCTGGCTTCGCGATCATCGCCAGTGCCCTGCAGGACTGCATGGAGCAAGACGATCCCAGCCTCGATAAGGCCAAGCTCGAAAAGCTCTTTATGTCGCTGGCCTAATCCGTCGTCCGCGACGTAGCGAGCCCCTTAGGGTTGCCATCGACGCTTCTCGATCTCCGCTTCGAGCTTCGCAATTCGCTCTTGGTTCGCGTGATACTCAATCTCGCGATCGAGTGCCGCCAACTCTTCCTCGGTGCTCAACCGCAGGGGCTGAGCGCGTGAAGCAGCATTGCCATCCGTTGCGCTATAGCGCCGGGGGTCACCAAAGGTGCCGCGAGATACGGGAGCGGAATATTCGCGCCCGACGGCAAACCAGACAATGCTGCCGATGAGCGGCAGCACGATCACCAGCAGAACCCACATCATCTTGGGT
>DASYMY010000690.1:0-1537 GCA_036008825.1 Glaciihabitans sp. | reverse complement strand
TTCGCCCGATAAGTTGGACAACCGGCTGCGGCGGCTGGGCTTCGTGCGAGATGCCACCCTTGGAGTGCTGGTCACAAAGCCGCAAGTGACCCGGACCTTGGAGATGATCGTTCGGCCGGTCCTCCCGTTTCAGGCCGCAATCCTGACGGGCGAGGAGATGGACGTGGATGACCGGCGCTCCCTCGTGGACAGCTTCGATTCCAGCAACCCGCTCTACTCGACTTCCGGCGAGTACGACAGCGGAAAGCGGAAGGCGGGCGGAACCGTGCTCACCAATAGCTCCGACTTTACCTTTGCAGGCGACATCCACGGCGATGTCGGAACCAACGGTGGGGCCGTCGCCCCCGCGGCCCGGATCAGGGGGAAGATTGACAATGGCTTTTACCAACCAACCCCGGTCATTGCGCAGCCGACCTCGAGCGGCTTCGCGGGGGGAGGCATATTGTCAACGTTAACGGCGGCCGCCGGCACTCTGGCCACCCCCGCGTGCTATAAGCTCAATGCCTTGACCGGAACCTTGCGCATCACCGGTGGGTCCCAACCCGGCGCAGTGGAAGTCTGGGTGACCGGGGATATCACCGGGAACATCCAGGTGGACGCGAACGTGCAGGCAAAAGTCTATGTAGGCGGCAACCTGCGGATGAATGGTAACTCACTGCGCAATGACAGCCGGCGGGCCAAGAACCTACAGCTTTACGCTTTGGCGCCACCGGCCGGGCAGACGCGGAGGATCGAGCTGTCGCTTTCGGATGACATTCACGCCGCGATCTATGCGCCCGCCCACGCAGTGGAGTTCACCGGCAACGGGGACTTCATGGGTTCAATTGTTGCCAAGTCGCTCGAGGCGAGAGGAAAAGCCCGTTTCCATTTTGACGAAGCGCTGAAGCATACCGCTGGGCCGATCATTGACTATAAGGTCGCGAGTTGGATCGAGGTCGTGCGTTGATCGCAGCCGCTTTGCCCGCGTTGCTCCCCGTTGGTACGGCGCGTTGCTCTCCGCTCCAGAATTGCTGTGCGGTTTGCTCGCCTGCAGAGGGACCCAGGTTGTCGTAGGCGAGGAACCGAAGGCGCGGCAGATCCCGCAGCGGTGTGGGACTTGGCCCCTTGTGCGATAAGATCAGGCGCTCCAAATCAAGGCATCCGCGGAGTGGCTCGAGCGTCGCAATCTCCGTGCATCCCGCCAGCCACAACTGCTGCAACGGAGCTCCACGAAGCGGCGCCAGATCCTGGACCCGTGTCTCCGAGAGGATCAGCGAAGTGAGCTGTCCACCTGCGAGCGGAGTCAGGTCGATCACGGCACTCCGCTCGAGGTTCAGCTGCTCAATTGGCAGATGCTTCAACGGCGTCAGGTCGCGGACGCTGGTGTGAGCGAGGTTTAGCACCCGGAGTGGCGACTGCGCCAGGGCGGCGATGTTCGAGACACGCGTGCTGAGCAAGCTTAGCTCTTCCAGTGGCATTCCACCGAGGACGGCAATGTCCGAGATGACGGTGTATTCGAGCTTCAGCTTCTTCAAAGGCATGCCTACAACCGCGCCCA
>DASYMY010000689.1:0-3265 GCA_036008825.1 Glaciihabitans sp. | reverse complement strand
TGAGGAACTTGCCCGCGGTTCGGGCAGGTTAGTGGCCGATTACGATTTCTCGCTGGTGCTGACATCGCCGCTGCAGCGGGCGCAACGCACCGCCGAGCTCGCCGGTCTCAAAGCCGAGATTGACCCGCTTCTCGTCGAGTGGGACTACGGCGGGTACGAGGGTCGCACAACACGAGACATCCGCCGTGAGCTTGGTTATAACTGGAGTGCATTCACGCACGGTGTGATTCGTGGTGAGACGCCTGGGGAGACGGTCGAGGAGGTCGCCGCACGCGCCTCTCGTGTGCTTACGCGGGTGCTACCTGCGCTGGCGGAGGGTAACGTCGCTTTGATCGCACACGGCCACTTCCTGCGCATTCTGACAGCCGTGTACCTGCGGCTGGCCCCTCGCTTCGGCGCGCAGATTACGCTGGATGCTGGATCGGTTTCCGTTCTCAGCTACTACCGGGAGCAGCCGGCCATCGTGTCTTGGAACTACGGGGCGGAATTGCCCGTGGTGCCCTCCGAGTCCTAACACGTCTCACCCAAATAGCGTCTAGACCTCGGTTTCTCGTTTGTGGGGCCTATTGGCCATACTTGCGAGATGAATTCTGTGAACGAGTGGTTGCTGACCTGGGGCGACAATCTGTGGACGTGGATTGTGTTGCCTGTTGTTGTGGGTCTGGGGATCTACTTCACCGTCCGTTCAAGGGTGGTGCAGTTCCGTCTCATTCCGGACATGTTCCGGACGCTCGCTGATAAGACACCTCGGACGGAATCGGGTACGCCACAGTCGGTCTCAGCATTCCAGGCCTTCACTATCTCGGCTGCCTCGCGAGTGGGTGTGGGCAATATCGCAGGTGTCGGCACTGCGATCGCGGTCGGCGGACCCGGGGCAGTGTTCTGGATGTGGATGATGGCGATGGTGGGTGGAGCGTCGAGCTTCATCGAATCCTCGCTCGCGCAGCTCTTCAAAGTTCGCGACAGCGACGGCTTCCGCGGAGGGCCCGCGTACTACATGGAACGTGGACTCAAGGCTCGTTGGCTAGGGGTGTGGTTCGCGGTCATCCTCATCGTCTGTTTCCCGTTCGCTTTCAGCTCGTTACAGGCCAACACGATTTCGGCCACAGTGACCGCAAGTGTTGGTGGAGACGTTCCCTGGCTGCCGTGGGCCATCGGCGTGGGGATCGCCGTATTGACCGGCCTCGTCGTCTTCGGTGGGGTCAGGCGAATTGCCCACGTCACCCAAGTGCTCGTGCCCATCATGGCCCTTGCGTACCTTGTGCTCGGGCTTGTTGTTGTGGCTCTTCACCTCGACCGAGTGGGTCCAGTCTTTGCCGAGATTTTCACCTCCGCGTGGGGGTTCAACGAGGTAGTTGGTGCCGCGTTCGGGTACATCATCCTGACCGGAGTCAAGCGCGGTATGTTCTCCAACGAGGCGGGCCTGGGGTCAGCGCCGAACGCCGCGGCCAGTGCCGCCGTCACCCATCCCGTGAAGCAGGGGCTCGTGCAGACCCTTGGGGTCTACTTCGACACCTTCCTGGTGTGCTCCATCACGGCATTCATCATCCTGGTGTCTGTGCCAGACCTAGCAGGAGCAGAACGGGGGATCGGTCTAACTCAGGGGGCGCTGGTAAGCACTCTGGGCGCATGGTCGAACGTCGCGCTGAGCATCATCATCTTCCTGCTGGCGTTCTCTTCGATCCTCGGTAACTATTACTACGGCCAGTCGAACATTCAGTTCATCACGAAGCGTCGTGGGGTTCTTATTGCTTACCGAGTTCTCGTTGTGGCTGCGGTGCTGGTGGGATCGGTAGCCGGCGCCGACCTGATCTGGAATTTCGCGGACGGTGTGATGGGGCTCATGGCACTCACCAACCTCATCGCCATCGGGCTTCTCTCCGGCATCGCGTTCCGGTTGCTCAAGAACTACAGCGCCCAGCGTCGTGAGGGCCGCGATCCGGTGTTCACCCGCGCTCTGCTTCCCGAAGTCGACGGCATCGAGTGCTGGGAAGACGAACTGAGCGTAACCGGACCCATACAGGTGCTCCCAACCAGCGGCCAGAGCCCCAGAAGAGGCGACTCCGTTCCTACCCGCTAACGAACGCGCTGAGCGGTGAACTGCATGCGCGGGTTGGCGTAGAAGTCTTGCGCCTGCACGAGCTGCAGTTCCCGCTCGCCTGATTTATAGGTCAGCTCGATGAGGTCGAACACGCTGGATGCGGTGCGTTCCAGTGCTGCTGCGGCATCGCCCGTCTCGCGGTAGTGCGCTGAAAATAGGGCCGCGGTGACGTCACCCGATCCGTTCGCCTTAAACGGCAGATGGGGAGTCTGCACGATCCAGGCTCCCGCCGCATCCACCGCAAGCATCTCAATGGTGCCAGCCTCACGGTCAGGCCGTTCCACGCTTGTCACAAGAACCGTACTCGGTCCCATAGCCATGGCAAGGTCGACGGAGTCCAGTGTCGAGTCCACGCTTAACGGGTCCGTTCCGGTGAGAAATCCCAACTCGAACTGGTTCGGAGTGATGATGTCGGCAGCGGGCACAACACGATCCCGCAGGAGGTTAGGGATCTCTGGTGCCACAAAGCACCCGGATTTCGCGTTGCCCATCACGGGGTCGCACGCGTAAATAGCCGACGGGTTTGCCGCTTTCACGCGCTGAACGGCATCTACGATGACGTCGCCGATCCCGGTGCCGCCCTGGTAACCCGAGAGTACAACGTCGATCTGGGGGAGCACTCCGCGCTCCTCGATACCGAGGATCACATCATGCACATCTTCGGGTGACATCAGTGGTCCGCGCCACGCGCCGTAGCCCGTGTGGTTGGAGAAGTTCACGGTGTTGACCGGCAGCACTTCGACCCCGATGCGCTGGAGCGGAAATACGGCTGCGGAGTTGCCAACGTGACCGTGAGCGACGGCCGACTGAATCGAGAGAATCTTCACACGATCAATCTTCCTCCTTCCGAACGGCTCGCGCTGCCAAAGAGCTCGGCGGGTTAGAGCAACGGACTCGTAATCCATCGGTCCGGAGTTCAAATCCCCGTCACTCTGCAACGATGCTTTGACCAGGAAGTTTGGCAATCAATAGCCGACGGCTTATTTCGGACTTAAGTTATGGTCTACAAAAATGAAAGCCTCGGTCTGAGCGGGGAATCGTGCGCAACGGGTCTTTCTTCCGATGGGGATCGTCCCGGCTACGGGAAACGAGTAAGTAGAAGCTGTCAGCCGTCACCCCGTCCTTGCATAGCGTCTATCAACGACCGTGTCCAAAATCCGATGG
>DASYMY010000688.1:0-4197 GCA_036008825.1 Glaciihabitans sp. | reverse complement strand
AAGCATCACCGACATTCTCGGGGGCGAGGTTGCTAAAGACGGTGAGTCCGTTTCGGTCGCTGGTCTGATCACCAACGTGCAACTCCGCACCGCGCGCAACTCCGGCAACCAGTACGGCATGATCGTGGTGGAAGATTTCGCGGCCGAAATCACCGTCATGCTGATGGGTAAGACCTATCAAGAGTTCGCTCCTTCACTGATCAACGACTCCATTGTTGTCATCAAAGGTCGCATTAGCGCGCGTGATGACGGGATGAATATTCACGCGGCGAGCATGTTCACCCCCGATCTCGGAACCGGATTTGGAACTGGCCCGCTTGTGCTTGCGATGCCGGAGTTCCGTGCCACCACACAGGTGGTTGGGGCTCTCCACGAGGTTCTCACTCGCCACGCCGGCCCGAGCGAAGTTCGACTCAAATTGATCAAGGGCGATATCGCTCGTGTCTTCGAAATTCCGCACCCTGTCACGGTTTCCGCAGACCTCTATGGGGAACTGAAAACACTGCTCGGACCTGGATGCCTCGTGTGACGCACTAGCCCGTCGACTTCCTCGCCCGGTGGCTCCGCCGAATCGGCGGGCACGACCGGGTTCGCGGTGGGCGACGCGGACGTGGTGGCCGATCGAAGGACCTACCATTGAGGAGACATGATGCACACGATTGATCTCCGAGACTCCCAGCCGAACCGCGCTGAGCTGGCCAAGCTCATTCCCCGAGCCGTAACGGACGTCTCCGTTGCCACTACGGTGTCCGCGCAGCTAATTGCAGACGTGCGAAGTCACGGCGAAAGCGCTTTGCTTGACCAGGCCGAACGACTCGACGGGGTTCGGCCGCCTCACATTCGTGTGCACTCCGATGAGATTGCCCGAGCGATGGCCAAGCTCGACCCCACCGTGCGCGATGCCCTTGAGGAGGCAATCGCACGTGTTCGGGTGGCCAGCCAAGCTCAAATTCCCTCCGGTTCCGTCACCACGTTGGCGCCCGGAGCTGAGGTCATTCAGCGCTGGCAGCCGATCCGTCGTGTTGGACTGTACGTTCCCGGTGGCAAAGCGGTGTATCCCTCGAGCGTGGTGATGAACGTAGTTCCCGCACAGGTTGCGGGAGTTTCCTCGATTGCGCTTGCTTCCCCGGCGCAGAAACAGTTTGACGGCGCCGTGCACCCCACAATTCTTGGCGCAGCTGGACTGCTCGGAATCGACGAGGTCTATGCCATGGGCGGTGCCGGTGCGATTGGCGCATTTGCCTACGGTGTCCCTCAAATGAGCCTCGACCCCGTGCAGCTAATCACCGGCCCAGGCAACGTTTATGTTGCCGCGGCAAAGCGTCTGGTTCTAGGCGTCACCGGCATCGATTCCGAAGCTGGCCCCACAGAAATTCTTGTAATAGCGGATGCCGCTGCCTCTCCGGCTCTCGTTGCGGCCGACCTGATCAGTCAGGCTGAGCACGACGAATTGGCCGCGGCAGTCCTGGTAACCACCTCTGTCGAACTGGCGGCGGCAGTCACCGCTGAGGTTGCACGTCTGGCGCAGTCGACACACCACAGTGCGCGCGTTGTGCAGGCGCTCAGCGGCCCGCAGTCGGCGATCGTGCTGGTGAGCGACCTCGCCGCTGCCGCGGCATTCAGCAACGCGTACGGACCGGAACACCTCGAGATTCAAACAGAAGAACCCGGCACCGTTCTCGATCTGATCGAGAACGCGGGAGCAATCTTCTTGGGGGAAAATTCGCCGGTTAGCCTCGGTGACTACATTGCGGGCTCGAACCACGTTCTTCCCACCGGCGGTCAGTCGCTGTTCTCCTCCGGTCTCGGCGCGTACACGTTCCTGCGTCCGCAACAAGTTATCCGGTACAGCGGGGATGCGCTCAGCGAAGTGTCTAACCAGGTAGTCGCGCTGGCCAACGCTGAGGAACTTCCCGCTCACGGCGACGCCGTTTCCGCGCGTTTTTCGATTTAGCACCACAATCTCCGCTCGTTGGAGCGGACGGCGACTTATCCTAGGAGCACCATGTATTGCCCGTTCTGTCGCCACCCTGACAGCCGCGTCATCGATTCCCGCACGAGTGACGACGGTCTGTCCATTCGCCGACGTCGCCAGTGCCCCGAGTGCGGTCGTCGTTTCAGCACCACAGAGACCGCCAGCCTGACGGTGATCAAACGCAATGGTGTGGTGGAACCGTTTAGTCGCGAAAAAATCGTTTCGGGTGTGCGCAAAGCATGCCAGGGACGCCCTGTCACTGACACTGATCTTGCGATCCTCGCGCAACGGGTTGAGGAAAGCATTCGGGCGACAGGCGCCTCCCAGATCGAGGCCAACGACATTGGCCTCTCAATTTTGCCGCCGCTTCGAGAACTGGACGAGGTCGCCTACCTTCGCTTTGCCAGCGTTTACCAAGCCTTCGAATCGCTCGAAGACTTCGAAGCGGCAATCACCCTGTTGCGAGTTGAACACAACGCTGCTGGCTCGGAGTAAACACTGGTCCACCCGGCCCGGTAATCTGGGTGCGCCATGTATCGCGCCTTGTTTACCCACGTCCTCTCGCGAATGGACCCTGAAAAGGCCCACCACCTCGCGTTCACCGTCATTCGAGTGCTGCCCCGGGCGGGAGTGGGATCCCTCGTGCATCGCTTCACCCGGGCGCACCCATCGCTCCAGGTGCACGCGCTGGGCTTGACGTTCGACTCGCCCTTCGGCGTAGCCGCTGGGTTCGACAAGGACGGGTTCGCCATAGAGGGGCTCGGCGACCTGGGCTTCGGGCACGTTGAGGTCGGAACAATCACCGCACAAGCTCAACCCGGAAATCCCCGACCACGCCTGTTTCGGCTCATCCCGGACCGTGCGGTGATCAACCGAATGGGGTTCAACAACGGGGGTGCCGCGGCCGCAGCGCCGCGGCTTCGCACAGTGAGCAGCATGCGACGACGCCCCGTCATCGGAATCAACATCGGTAAAAGCCGCGTCGTTGATGTCGACAACGCAATTGACGACTACCTGCTCAGCACTCGGTTACTTGCGCCGAGCGCAGACTACCTGGCCGTCAACGTCAGTTCGCCGAACACTCCAGGGCTTCGCGGGCTGCAGGAGCTCGACCGTTTGGAACCGCTCCTGGCAGCCGTCCGAGAAGCCGCTGACGGTGTACCCGTTCTGGTGAAGATTGCCCCAGATCTTACGGACGAGCAAGTGGAAAAGATTGCTGAGCTCGCCGTCCGGCTGAAACTCGCTGGCATTATCGCGACCAACACGACATTGTCCCGCGACAATTTGGTCACCGACAAGTCCGTTGTCGAGGCCGCCGGAGCAGGCGGTCTCTCGGGAGCGCCAGTGGCTGCCCGTTCCCTCGCCGTGCTTCGCGTCCTTCGGTCCGTTGTTCCCGCAGACTTTTGTGTGATCTCGGTCGGGGGAGTGGAAACAGGGGCGGATGTCGCTGCGCGCCTGGATGCCGGCGCCACCCTGGTGCAGGGCTACACCGGGT
The DNA here is from genome assembly GCA_036008825.1 of Glaciihabitans sp. Taxonomy (GTDB): domain Bacteria; phylum Actinomycetota; class Actinomycetes; order Actinomycetales; family Microbacteriaceae; genus Glaciihabitans. The sequence continues at coordinate 727 of DASYMY010000688.1, read as the reverse complement.
TTTTGTACCGAGGACCACTCTGGGCCCGCCAGATCAACCGAGAACTACTTCGCCTTCGCAAACAACAGGCGTAAACGCTCTCACGCAAGGCAAACAAATGCCGCCGGATCCAACGGGTTCCGGCGGCATTTTTGTATCAGCGCCATCGTGAGGCGCCACTACTACAACTGGGGGAAAGCTCCACGCTTTACTTTGGGCTTGGGCATACGCATCACACGAAGCTGCAACGCACGCATCGCGGCATACCAGCGAACGCCGCGCTCAACGTTGTCTTCGCCGTAACGATCAGCAAGCTTTTTGTGCACCCGGCGGCCGACAAAAAAGCAGTCAATCACTGCGATGGCGAAGAAGGCCCAGAGCGAAACCAAACCGATTGTCTGCACAATCAGCTGCGGGAAGAATGTCAACACGATGACGGCAAGCATCAACGGGATAAGCGCTTCACCAACGCTAAACCGGGCGTCGATGTAGTCACGCACAAAGCGCTTCTGCGGCCCGCGGTCACGAACAGGAAGGTAGCGTTCTTCACCGTTCGCCATACCAATTCGCGCACGCTCCCGCTGAATCTGCACTGCGGCACGAGCCTGTTTGCGTGCCTCCGCCCGGTCGTTAGAGACGAGCGGTCGCTTGCGAGCGGCTTCCTTCTCTCGGCGAGTTGGGGTGGGGCGTCCCTTGCCGGAAGCTATGTCTAGCTCCACTTCGGGGGTCTCGTCGATCTTGCTGGTCG
>DASYMY010000687.1:0-1801 GCA_036008825.1 Glaciihabitans sp. | reverse complement strand
CAGAGAGAACTCCAACAGCAGCTCCAGCCGAGTGCGCAATTCCAACTCGAGGAAGTCCGCTTTGATCTGAGCCAGGGTGTCTGGCAGTGGTGCGGTCATGATGTGATCCCTTAAAGACGGTGTGGTCAACGCGTTGGGACGGCGCCTGGCTCTGCGCCTTGTGCGATGGGAACTCGAACGGCGCTGCCCCACTCTGTCCAAGAGCCGTCGTAGTTACGTACTCCCTCTAAGCCGAGCAAGTGTGTGAGCACAAACCAGGTGTGGCTAGAGCGTTCACCGATTCGGCAGTAGGCAATCACACTGTCGCCGTCATTCAGGCCAGCGCCATCCCGGTAAACCGCGTTGAGTTCGGCGAGGGGCTTAAAAGTGCCATCTTCGGCTGCCGCCTGAGCCCACGGCACATTACGAGCGCTCGGAATGTGGCCGGCGCGCAGGGCACCTTCTTCTGGATACGCCGGCGCCGTGGTGCGCGCTCCGCTGAACTCTTCGGGGGAGCGAACGTCAATAAGCGGGTTGCCAAAGTGAGCCATCACGTCGGATAGGTACGCGCGAATAGGGGAGTCGTTGCGCTCCACCACGGGGTACTCGACGGTGGGTGCACTTTCGCGGTCCGTCACCATTGGGCGATCTTCCGCCTCCCACTTGGCTCGCCCGCCATCAAGCAGGCGCACGTCTTCGTGGCCGAAGAGGGTGAACACCCATAGGGCGTATGCCGCCCACCAGTTACTTTTGTCGCCGTAGATGACGACCGTGCTGTCTCGGCTGATGCCCTTGGCACCAACCAGAGCGGCGAAAGCGGCTCCGTCGATGTAGTCCCGTTGCACGGGGTCGTTGAGGTCGGTGTGCCAGTCAATTTTGACGGCTCCCGGAATGTGGCCCACTTGATAGAGCAGCACATCTTCATCTGACTCCACAACAACAAGGCCTGGGGTGTTGAGGTTGTCGTTCAGCCACTGAGTGGACACCAACCGGTTGGGGTGCGCGTAGGCGGCGAAGTCGGGGGATGGATCATTAGGAACAGTCATGGGGGTACCTTTCGGTTGTGGGTGCGGGCACATTGAATGGGTGGCGCCACTAGGGGTAAGGCCGCCGGTCTAGGCTTTATGCCAAGCCCGTCCATTCGAATCTACGCAGAGGCCATAACCTCAAGTGTCCACTGTAGGACTTCGACCGCTCATAGAGGTCTGTATGACTACCGAATCCACCCGAGTTCACAACTCTCTTGTCGAGCACAACCCCACGTTGTCTGGGCAGGAGATGGTTACTCACCTGGTGCCACCTCGCCAGTTCGAGACCGCAACGCTGGACAGTTACCGTCCGGACGAGAACTACCCCTCGCAAGCGGAGGCTGTCGCCGCCGTTCGGGAATTCTCCGCAGCGTGGACGGCACCTCGCGGTGGATTCTTCTCGCGCAAAAAAGCTCCTGAGACCCTTCCCGGCATCTATCTTGATGGCGGATTTGGTGTAGGTAAGACCCACCTTCTCGCCGCAGCATGGCATGCAGCACCGGGACGGAAGTACTTCGGGACATTCATCGAGTACACCGCCTTGGTGGGCGCACTGGGCTACGCGCCTGCGGTTGAAATCCTTCGCGGATGCACCCTCGTATGCATTGACGAGTTCGAGTTGGACGATCCAGGAGACACCCGTTTGATGTCTCGGTTGTTGTCTGAGCTTGTCGCCTCGGGCGCACGCATCGCGGCCACCTCAAACACTCCGCCGAACGCCCTGGGGGAAGGCCGCTTTGCTGCCCAAGACTTTCTCCGCGAAATCGACGCACTCGCCGCACGATTCACCACCA
>DASYMY010000686.1:0-1963 GCA_036008825.1 Glaciihabitans sp. | reverse complement strand
GAGTGGATTTGGTTACTGTAACTGCGGGCGTGTCGCCTTGGTTACATTGACCTGCATTCTTCGAGCGGACGACGAAGGGTGATTCGCCATTCCCAAACCGGGCCACGGCTCCCGCGGCCGCGCCGTCGTGCTCGCGTCCGGGGCGCCCGCCACGCTCGTGCGCACGCTGCCCTGGTACACCGGCCCGCACAAGGAAGCAGTGGAGGCCTCCATCAAGGCAAACAGCCCTCGCCGCGAAGATGACGATGTTCTGGTACCCGCTGGTGAAGCCACGGTAGCCAATCCGTGGATCACCAAGTAGGAGAACGGCATGCCAGTGGAAATCGGGCTATTCGCCGAAACCGGCAACGACACAGGCCACACGCACGAGCAGCCTGCAGCGGAGCCGCCAGAAGCGCCTCAGCTGGTGTTCGGCTCGGCCGAGGAGTTCCTGCACGAACAGCTGCTGCCCACCTACGTCCGCGACGTCGATGACAGGAGCGCCAAGTGGTGCATGGAGTGGTACTTCCACCCGGAGGCTGTTTCCCGGGTGGAAGCGCTGTGGCGGGCCTGGGAGCACCTGCGTCTCGACGGGGCCACGGGGATCAGCGTGTGGTGGCGTGACCACGCCGATCACCACATGCGCGTCCTCCTAGACCCCCAGGGCCCGTTCTACAACTGCGACAAGTCCGGCCACCGCGACCCTGCACACTTGGAGCCAAAGCGTGCCCCGGCAGGCTGGTTCGCCGACGCGAGAATCCAAGGCCAGCACTCGGCATGAGAAAACTGGCGGTCCGCAAGGCCCGGGAGTACGACTGGTCTTTCCGGGCGAAACCGACACCGTTAAGGGAGAATTACAAGGCATATGCGTGAGACACCGTCTCGTAAGCCGCTGGTTGTGAGACAGGCGAGTGAGACATCAGTCGTTCGCGAGAAACGGAGCCGCGCGATGTCGCGAAACCCTGTCTCGCAATCATTGCCGAGCCCGATGTCTACAATCAGCCTTGCGAGGCACCTTCAGGTACCGGAGAGATCAGCAACGACATGCCCGCATCTATCACGCGAGGACCGACAACAACGCCCACAACACACCTTTATTCGAATGTATGTTCGATTCATTCAGTGTGGCCTGCCGAGCCGACAAAAGAACGACTTTGCGATATTGCATCTGATGCAGGATCCACTGAGCGAGGTGGCTCCACGTTCGGAGAATGGTGCGCTTGCGGGCGCGATCCGGAGTGCCGTATTTCGGTGATCGCCAAGATCGTCAGCTTTGCGCGTTGGCGGTAGCGCCGAGGGGTTTCGCCGGCGTCGCGGAGGAAGTGTCGGTTGAAGTTGGGGTGGCTTGTGAAAAAGTGGAATATCCAACGCTAAGGGCTGGGCAAGGGGTGGATGGGAAGTGCGACTCCAAGTGACCGCATTGGCTCGCTGGACTCAGTTCATCAATGCAAAACTTGTGGCGACGGAGGGTCTGAGGGATCTCCGCCAGCACCATCCTCGGTCCATGGCCAGCGCTACGATGGCGCAGCAGTGGGAATGTCACGTGGTCGGGTTGCCGGGAACGTTCAACATTGACCTCGAAAGTTACAGGCGGAGTCTGCCAGATTGGCGTTCACGCATCGTGCCCTCGGTGATTAAGAGAAACCCTGCGGCCGCATGCAACTGGTAACTGCTCATTGACGCGAACTGCGTCAAGAGGCCCGGGAGGTCTACTCCCGGGCCTCTTGTTAGCCAACGGCGTTGAGGTACTGATTGCCCGCTCTAATCGCATAAAGTCGGAATATGTCTAAAGATCACGTCTCCAACCGCAAATTCTGGTGGGCCATTGCCGCGCTGGCTGTCCTGATCGCTGCAGCGCTGATCGTGCTCACCAGCGGTGCCTTTGCCATTTGGTTGGATCCAGAGCCAGAACGTGACATAGGCATGGTGCTGAGAACGGCTCTTCTAATGCCAGCCTCGTCCTAGCCTTCGGGGCGTATGGTTT
>DASYMY010000685.1:0-9381 GCA_036008825.1 Glaciihabitans sp. | reverse complement strand
CCGAGAAGCAGATACCAGATCGCGAGCTTGTCGTAGCGGCGCGTCATTTGGAAGACGCTCCACATCTGCTTAATGCGGCCTGGTTCTTTATTGGGGTTTTTGGTGCGTGCCATGCTGTCTAGGATACGGCCCCGGGAACCTCCCGTCGGCACAAGTCTTCTCCTCCCCATCTGCCAAACCACACCACACACCCCCAGGCATTCTCCTCTCACACACGGCGGATGCCTCCAGCCCGGCACTCTTGATCCGTGATCGACTCAGCCCGCACCTCCGACACCATTGCCGGGTACCGCGTGATCCGCAAACTGGGAACGGGTTCTCGGTCAGATGTTTTCCTTGGTGTTGGCGACGCCGACACCGACGGCGAGCCAGCGGTAGCGCTCAAGGTCTTCCACCCACAAACCCGTCTCGACAGCATCAACCGTGAGCTGGCCATAGTGGCATCGCTCTCCAACGCTCACACGGTGGCACTACTAGATGTCGCCACCGGCCCTGACGGTCGTCCGGTGGCCGTTTTGGCGCGCATTTCCGGCAGCAGCCTGGCTCACGTGCTGACCACCCGCGCTGGGTCACTGGCCGTGGGCGAAGCTATCACCGTGCTCGCGCCGCTGGCGGGGTTGGTTGCTGAGATGGAGGCGGCGGGCGTTATGCACGGCAACATTTCCGCAGCGAGTATCCGATTTGGTGCGGTTGGGGAGCCGATACTTCTCGGTTTTGGGCACGCCGTCCGGCTGAAGCACGCTTCAGTAGTATCCGCCGAAAATGATCGAGAACGTGTTGCTGCCGTAACCTGCTTGGTGCTGTCGTACCTCGCAACGGATGATGCGACAGTGGTCGCGCTTCTCGAGTGGATCGTTGCATTACCGAGACCTTTGCAGCCCGAATTTCTCCCGCAATTGCAGGATCGCCTGTTTGATCTGGGAGAAGCGCTTCCCCTCGCCTCTGAAGAACAGCAACGCGCAACTGACTCACTCTGGCCGGCCATCCCGCGTACGGAGGCGTTCATGAACGCGAAGCGCCCTACTCCAGCCAGAAAAGGAGACAAACGCCAGAGTTTCGGGCGGGTATCGACCAGACTCGCGCGAGCAAACGCGTGGGCTGACCGCTTTCTTGCAGCCGCACCGTGGGCCGCGCCCGTTGCGCGGCTCAGGCTAGCCCTTCGTGCTGTGCGTCCGAGGTTCTGGGTACTCGGGGCGGCCTCGGCGGTGTTGCTGGGCGTCACCGCGCTACCTCTGTTGTGGGCGGGAGGCTCCGGTGCAACCGCACTTGGGGAGGCGGACCCTGATAGTCAGACCACCCCGGCGTCCGGCACAGCACCTCCGGCTGCTCCGCCGGTCGCCACCCTGCCTGAGGACCCGGTGCTGGCGTTGCCCGCATTACTCGCCGAACGCGAGCGGTGTATTGATGACCTGTCGGTGGTCTGCCTCGAGGGGGTTGATCAGCAGGACTCGAGCGCGCTGGCATCCGACCGCGCACTGATTGCTGGTATTCAAGAGCAGAGCGACGTGGGCGACGCGGGGCACAGCGGTGCAGGTGAGGAGATCCGTCGTGCAGCGTGGGCGGCGCGCATTGGTGAGGGGTGTCAGTTGGTGGAGCGGCGGGGCGATTCGGCGCTGGTGACGTGTGGGGTTAACAGCAAACCGGCCTCAGTCCTGATGATCAGGTCTGAGGCCGGTTGGCGTGTTAGAGAGTTACTCGATGAGGAGTAGTCCGCTTAGATTCCCAGGTTGCCCTCGAAGTCGCCGCTTTCGAGACGGTTCTTCACCGCGACCAAGAAGCCAGCAGCGTCAGCACCGTCAACGATGCGGTGATCGTACGACAGGGCGAGGTAGACCATTGAGCGAACGGCGATAGCATCGGCGCCGTCGTGGTTGACAACAACAGCCTTCTTTGCAACAACACCGGTGCCGAGAATTGCAACCTGCGGCAGGAAGACGATCGGGGTGTCGAAGAGCGCTCCGCGTGAGCCCGTGTTGGTGAGCGTGAAGGTTCCACCAGACAGTTCGTCGGGCTTCAGCTTGTTGTCACGCGTGCGAGCGGCGAGGTCGGCGATCTCCTGCGCGAGTCCGGCAAGGGTCAGCTCGCTGGCGTTGCGAATCACGGGGGTCAGCAGGCCGCGCTCGGTGTCAACGGCGATGCTGAGGTTCTCGTGGTCGGGGTAGACGATCTTGTCGCCATCGATCGTCGCGTTGATGATCGGGTGAGCCTTGAGAGCCTGCGACGCTGCCAGAGCGAAGAAGGGGAGGAAAGAAAGCTTGACGCCGGCCTTCTCCTGGAACTCGGCCATAACCTTCTTGCGGAAGGCGGCGACCAGCGTGACGTCCACTTCGATGACCGAAGTCAGCTGGGCGGATGTCTGCATCGACACAACAGCACGCTCCGCGATGACCTTGCGAAGGCGTGACATGGGAACGGTGGTTCCGCGCAGCTCGGACACCTCAACCGGAGCGCTTGCGGCGCTTTCGGATGCGGCGGGAGCCGTCGGGGTGGCGGCGAGGACATCCTGTTTGCGGATGCGTCCACCAATACCGGTACCGGTCACCGTGCTGAGGTCAACGCCGCGGTCGTGAGCAAGTTTGCGCACGAGCGGGGTGACGTAACCAGCGTTGGAGTTGTCAGCAGCCTCGGCGGGTGCTTCCTGCGGCGCTGCGGCAGGTGCTGCCGCTGCGGGAGCTGCTGCGGGAGCTGCTGCAGGAGCCGGAGCGGCTGCGGGAGCCGGGGCTGCTGCGGGTGCAGCTGCCGGTGGCTGGTCAACCGACTCGGCGGGAGCTGGCGGGGCGGCAGGAGCGTTCTCCTCCGGCGCCGGCGCCTCGGTGGAGGGAACCTCGACCTCGGGCTCGGCTGCCTGAGGCTCTTCAGCCTTGGGCTCCTCAACAGGAGCCGACTCGGCATCCTCAGGGGTCTCCGCGTCAGTAGAGGGAGTCTCGTCGGCGGGCGCTGCCGATCCATCACCGATGGTGACGAGCGGCGTTCCTACCTCAACGGTTTCGTCTTCGGCGACCAAGATGGCCTCGATAACGCCAGCGATGGGGGAGGGGATCTCGGTGTCGACTTTGTCGGTGGAGACCTCGAGCAGCGGCTCGTCGACCTCGACCGTGTCACCCACGTTCTTCAGCCAGCGGGTCACCGTACCCTCGGTGACACTCTCACCGAGCGCCGGGAGGTTGACGGATTCACTCATCAGTGTTGCTCCTTATTCACAAATACTTTAGAAAACAAAATTACGGATTGTGCTGCGACGCCAGCAAATTACATGGCGTGGAGAGGCTTGCCCGCGAGGGCCAGGAACGCTTCTCCAAGCGCTTCGTTCTGCGTGGGGTGAGCGTGGATGAGCGGCGCAACATCTTCCGGGTACGCTTCCCAGCTCACGGCCAACTGAGCTTCACCGATTAGTTCACCAACGCGGGCGCCAATCATGTGCACACCAACAACGGGACCGTCATTCACGCGGACCAGCTTGATCGAACCAGCGGTGCCAATGATGTGGCTCTTGCCGTTGCCTGCGAGGTTGTAGTCGTAGGTGGAGATCTTGTCAGCCCCGTACTGCTCGGCGGCTTTCGCCTCTGACAGACCAACGGACGCAACTTCGGGGTCACTGTATGTGACCTTCGGGATGTTGACGTCGTCGATGACAACGGGCTTGAGTCCGGCGATCTCTTCGGCGACGAAGATTCCGTGCTGGAAGCCACGGTGTGCCAGCTGCAGGCCGGGAACGATGTCGCCAACCGCGTACAGGCCGGGGATGTTCGTTTCGAGGCGCTCGTTGGTGATCACAAAACCACGGTCAACGGTGACGCCAACTTCTTCAAAACCAAGGTTGGCTGTCGAGGGTCCGCGGCCGACAGCAACGAGGAGCAATTCTGCCTCGATGGTCTCGCCGTTCTCCAGCGTGACAACAACACCCTCGTCGTTCTGGGTGACACTCTGGAAGCGAACTCCCAGCTTGAAGTTGATTCCACGCTTACGGAAAGCGCGCTCGAACTGCTTGCTGATCGATTCGTCTTCGTTGGGGACCAGGTGCGGGAGTGCCTCGATGATGGTGACATCCGCACCGAATGACTTCCACACACTGGAGAATTCGACGCCGATGACACCGCCGCCGAGAACGGCAACCTTCTTCGGAACGAAGTCCAGTTCAAGAGCCTGTTCGGAGGTGATAACTCGGCCGCCGATTTCGAGACCGGGCAGCGAGCGAGAGTAGGAGCCCGTTGCCAGGACCACGTTCTTGCCCGTGATGGTGTCATCGCCCACCTGAACGGTGGTGGGGGAGGTCAAGCGACCCTCACCCTGGATGGTGGTAATTCCTCGAGCCTTAATGAGACCCTGCAAACCCTTGAATTTGCTGGTCACAATGCCCTCGCGGTAGGCGGTTACACCATTGATGTCGATACCGTCGAGGGAGGCCTTTACGCCGTATTTCGCCGAGTCACGGGCGGCGTCGGCGATTTCTGCGGAGTGAAGTAGTGCTTTTGTGGGGATACACCCCACATGCAGGCAGGTTCCGCCGACCTTGCCCTTCTCGATAAGGCCGACCGTGAGGCCCAACTGGCTTGCTCGAAGTGCAGCGGCGTATCCGCCGCTGCCGGCTCCAAGTACTACGAGGTCAAAATTCTGTTCCGACACCCAGCAACTCCTTGTGCATCAGGATTGTGCAACGACCTGCCAACGGGATATGTCGACGATCGGATGGACGAGACTTACTCGCCACAAAAACCTTACTACGCGAGGGAAATTTCCTCGGCCAAAGCCAGAAGAGCTCGTACGGTAACTCCGGTGGGGCCATGGGTGGTGTACCCGTATCCGCCGCCCGAGTTCTCTGCAGGTCCAGCAATGTCGAGGTGGGCCCACGGGATCTTCGTTTTGTTGTCGCCCTCTCCGGTGCTTCCCACGAAGTCCTGCAAGAAGACACCCGCCAGCAGCATCCCGCCCGCGGTGTTGCCTGGTTTGATGTTGGCGATGTCGGCGACATCCGAATTCAGCAGGGGACGCAGGTAGGCAGGCAATGGCATCGGCCAGAGTGTTTCGCCAACGCGGGTTGCGGTGGCGACAATCTGTGCCACGAGTGCATCGTCACCCATCGCCGCGCCGTAGCGGTTGCCGAGGGCAACCATCTGTGCTCCCGTTAGCGTGGCGACGTCGATGATCATGTCGGGTTCTTCTTCTCCGGCAGCGACGATGCCGTCGGCCATTACCAGACGGCCTTCTGCGTCGGTATTGAGAACCTCAACGGTTTTGCCGCCGCGAATGCTCAGTACATCGTTGGGGCGTGCTGCCCTCCCGGAGGGCATGTTCTCGGCGATGCATAGCCATGCGGTGACCTTGACGTTCAGTTCGAGTTCTGCAGCAGCCAGCGCAACCGCAAGAACGGTCGCGGCACCAGTCATGTCGTATTTCATCCCGATCATCGACGTCGGCGGCTTCAACGACAACCCGCCCGAATCAAATGTGATGCCTTTACCCACGAGCGCAATATGTTTTGTTGCCCCGGCGGGCGCGTAGGTGACCTTCACCATTCGGGGGCCGCGGCTGGAGCCGAGACCAACCGCGAGGATGCCACCAAATCCGCCAGCGGCCAGTTCAGCCTCTGCGAGAACATCGACCTCGACGGGAAGCTCTCGGCCCAGATCTACTGCTGCTTGGGCGAATGTTTCGGGGTACAGGTGCGACGGGGGAGCGTTCACCAGGTCGCGCACGGTGTGGATTGCGGCGGCGGTGATGCTGGCGCGCGCCGGCAACGCCTCAACCGGGCCAATCGTGCTGACAACGGTGATGGTAGTTGCTGGGTTTTTAGTGGCTGCGAGCGAGCTGACCCGGTGCTCGGAGTAGCCGTATGCGCCGATGGCCGCGCCCTCGAGGATGGCCAGTACGTCGGCTTCGGTTTCTGCAGGCAGCGCAAGTACAAGTGAGTCAATACCGCGCAGCTGGCGTGCAGCGCTGCCGGCGGCGTAGCGCAGATCTTCTGGGGTTATCGACGATCCAACACCGATCAAAGCGATGCTCTTCGCTGACCCGTTCACTGCAGGAAGGCGCCGTAATTCGTCAACGCCGCCGGTGATGCCGATGGATGCCAGCGACGACTCCAAGGCCGTGAACGCCTCATCGGTAGCAAGGATCTTTGCTCCGCCCTCGGTCTTCTGGACGCCAACAACCACAACATCGCAGTCAATGGCGGCAGGGGACTCGGACGAAATCTGCAGTACGGGAACAGTCATGGGCCAATCGTATCGAGGCGCCGGGACTGTGTTCGCTCTGGGCATCACGGCGATCGCGCTCTACCCCGGCGCGATCAGTACAGCACGATTAGAGTTGAAGAATGCGAGACCCGGCTGGTTTATACAACATCACCTCTGATTCGATCGAGGTGCCGACAGGCTTGCACCTCATTGCGGGCCTGACCGGCTTCGCCGATGCTGGATCGGCCGTGACCCAATTCACCGAGTATCTGCTTGAAACGCTCGATCATCGCGTTGTGGCGGAGTTCGATGTGGATGCCCTGCTCGACTACCGTGCGCGCCGCCCCATCATCTCCTTCGACCACGATCATCTGACGGACTACCGGCCGGCGAAGCTGAACCTGTATATCGTTGACGACGAACTCGGGCAACAATTCTTGTTGCTCACCGGCTTTGAGCCCGACTTCCAGTGGGAACGCTTCACTGCGGCCGTTCTGCAGCTCGTCGACAAATATCGGGTGAAGACCACCACCTGGGTTCACGCGATTCCGATGCCCGTTCCGCACACTCGACCCATTGGCGTCACCGTGAGTGGCAACCGTTCCGAACTAATCGACTCCATGTCGGTGTGGAAGCCACGCACTCAGGTGCCCGCAAACGCTCTGCACCTGGTGGAGTACCGCCTTCACGAGCTGGCGCATCCCACGGCTGGTTTTGTGCTGCTGATTCCTCACTACCTTGCCGACACCGAGTACCCGCTCGCCGCTGTCAAGGCCCTCGAAAGCATCAGTGCTGCAACGGGGCTGATCTTCCCGACAGACCGCCTCCGCGAAAGCGGCCGAGACTTTGTCGCAAAAATTGACGAACAGGTTGAGAGCAATGTGGAGTTGGCCCGTCTGGTCGGAACCCTCGAAGAGCGTCACGACAGCTACATGCTCGACAACCCGCTGCGGTCGCCACTCACCGACGAAGATGGTGAGCTGCCCACTGCTGATGCGATAGCCGCTGAGCTAGAAAACTTCCTCGCCATCCGACGAGACGACGACTCCCGCGGCTGACGCGAGGCGGTGTGATCTCGCGCGTGCTGTCATCCGCAAATTGGAAGCTCGGTAGACTTTCGGAGTGAACTCGCGACGGTCCTGGCTAATATTTGGGGTCGCCACAGCCGCATATCTTGTTGCGGTAATGCAGCGCAGCACACTGGGTGTTGCCGGTGTTGACGCAACGGAACGCTTTGATGTGTCGGCCGCCGTGCTGTCATCGTTGGCCGTCGTCCAACTGATTGTGTACGCGGGGTTGCAGATCCCGGTGGGGTTGCTCCTTGACCGTGTGGGTCCCCGAATCCTCATCCTGGCCGGCGCATTTCTGATGACGGCTGGGCAGAGCACGTTGGCACTCGCCCCCAGCATCGAAGTCGGAATTGTGGGGCGGATGCTAGTCGGCGCGGGCGACGCGATGACGTTCATCTCGGTTCTGCGTCTACTGTCGAACTGGTTTGCCGGTCGTTCTCTGCCCATGGTCTCGCAGCTCGTGGGGACGCTGGGAACTCTCGGCCAGGTGCTGTCGGCGGTGCCGTTCTCCCTACTCCTGCACGGTGCGGGTTGGACGCCGGCGTTTCTCGCCGCGGCAGGGGCATCCGCCATCGCATTGCTTGCTGTGTTGTTGTTCGTACAAAACGGAACGTCTCCGATCACTCACTCGATCGACATTGTCACCGAGCGTCCGCGAGTGATTCATCAGATGAAGGAAGCGTTGGAGCGACCGGGAACCCGTCTCGGTTTTTGGTCGCATTACGTTACGCAATCCTCGGGAACCGTTTTCAGTTTGCTGTGGGGCTTTCCGTTTTTGTCCGTTGGGCTCGGTTACGGTGCCGCGACGGCCTCGTTGCTGTTGACCGTGCTGGTCGCCAGCGCTGTGGTCGCAGGCCCGCTGCTCGGTATTTTGAGCGCACGGTACCCCACTCGTCGAAGCAATGTGATCTTGGGAATTGTGCTGGCGATGGCACTCGCGTGGACTCTCGTTCTCGCGTGGCCGGACCAACCACCGATGTGGACTGTTGTTCTTCTCGTTGTTGTCTTGGGAGCTGGCGGACCTGGTTCCCTCATTGGCTTTGACTTCGCCCGCACGTTTAACCCTCTGCGCAATCACGGATCAGCCACTGGCATTGTGAACGTCGGCGGGTTCCTCGCCTCATTTGTCATGATGTACCTGATCGGTACCGTGCTCGACATTCTCGACCGTGCGGCAGGCGGAACCGGCATTCCCGCAGAGCTGTACTCGTTGGATAACTTCCGGATTGCGTTCCTGGTGCAATACGTCGTTGTCGGTTTTGGTGTGATCTTCGTCGTGATCACTCGTCGTCAAACTCGGCGCCTGATGCATGAGAAAGAGGGAATACAAGTAGCGCCCCTGTGGGTTGCACTTGGTAGAGCGTGGCGGCGGCGGAGCCAATAGCACTTTTTCCGTGACCCCTGTGGAATCTGGCGGAAACGCTCAGCATCTCGTGCAATAATTAGATCGAGACCCGGTCTAGTCTTCCGCGGCAGTTGTTACCTTATGGTGCGTTCTGCCAGGACTTGACATGGGTCTTAGTACTGCCCAAAAACAGTACTGCCCAAAAACCCCGGAAAGGTGTTCGAATGGCAACCCGAACAAAAACCGCAGCCTCTGGCGCGGATACCGCAGTCGCGGCAGGCATCGACGAGGTCAACGGTGACCCGACGGTAGAGCCCACGGCAACGAAGTCAGCCCCGAAGGCTGCAGCAAAAGCTCCCGCGAAAGCGAAGGCACCAGCACGCGCTAAGCGTGCCCCTAAGGCAGTGGAGGGCGACGAGCCCGAAGATGGCGACATCGAACCCGTTGTTGAAATTCCCGCAGTTGAGGGTGACGACACCGTCAAAGAGCCCGTAGCGGATGACGCCGAAGACGACGACTCGAAGGCAAAGCCGGTTGAGGTGCTGCCAAAGGGCGCTCTGGTTTTGTCCATCGTTGACGACGAGGATGACGTGCCCGTCTACTCGTCGGCGATCACCGGCGCGACCGCTGACCCGGTCAAGGACTACCTCAAGCAGATCGGTAAGGTCGCACTCCTCAACGCCGCTGAGGAAGTCGAACTAGCCATGCGCATCGAGGCGGGCCTGTTCGCCGAGGACAAGCTCTCCGAGATGTCCGACGTGGAGCGTAAGACTCCGCTCGGCCGCGAACTGCA
>DASYMY010000684.1:0-3651 GCA_036008825.1 Glaciihabitans sp. | reverse complement strand
GGAAAGTTGCGGTGACCCCTTCAACTGCTAACGCCATATCCGCCATCACAACATCCCTAACGTTCCAACGCGCAGCCGTTCAACCAGCGCAATGATGGTGACGGTCACGGCAGCCAGCACAACCGAGGCGGCCAGAGCCATACCAAAATTGTCCCCACCGGGCAGTCCGATCAGCCGAAAAATTACCACTGGCAGCGTCGGTCGGTCGGGACGCGATAGAAAGCTCGTGGCCCCAAACTCCCCTAACGCCACCGCGAAGGCGAAGCCGGATGCGGCGAGCAGAGGTTTCGCCGCTATGGCTAGATCCACATCTTTCAGCACCCTCGCAGGGGATGCCCCCAGCACGGAGGCCGCCTCCCTCATCGACCAACTAATACTCCTCAGCACCGGCAGCAGAGTGCGGATCACAAGCGGTGTGGCAACAAGAGCCTGCGCAATCGGAACCAAAATCGGAGATGACCGCAAATCCAATGGCGGATGATTCAACGTGACAAGAAACCCGAACCCTACCGTTACTGCGGAGACCCCCAACGGCAACATTAATGCGCCGTCGAACCCGGACTGGGCATAATGTCCCATTCGGCTGCGGGGGCGCCGTGACAGCACGAGGCAGGCACACAGTCCCACCACTATCGCGATCGCGGTTGCGGCGAGCGCCGTGCTTAGCGAGTTGCCCAGAGCCACCCAGACCGGTACTACAAGTGCGTTGCGGGAGCCGGTGCCAGACAGACTGAGGTAGTTATCGAGTCCCCACCCGGTGGAGGTTTGCAGCGATCGAAGCACGAGCGACACGATGGGCAGCGCGAGGAACACGGCGACGGCGGCGGTGACAGCGAGAGCCATCCCGTCACTGCGGCGAATAGGCCGCGGTGCGGCGCTCGTACGACGCTGCGCTACGGTTTTGCCCCGCCCGAGCCGTCCGGCCACCAGCAGCATTCCCACCACCACAACGAGCTGGGCAATCGACAGCACGCTGGCGGCACGCAGATCCAAGAACTGTGTTGTGAGCAGGTAAATCTCGGTTTCGATGGTGCCGAACTGCACACCCCCAAGAACTAACACCACCCCAAACGCGGTGGAGCAGAAGAGAAACACGATGGATGCGGCGGCGAGAATGGCGGGGGCCAGCCGCGGCAGAGTGATGGTGATCAGCACTCGCAGCGGGGAAGCACCTAACGCAGCCGCGGCTTCTTCCAGCCGGGTGTCCAGGCTCTCCCACGCGCCTCCCACCGTTCGTACAACAACGGCGACGTTGAAGAATACAAGGGCGAGCATTATTGCGGCGAATGTGCCGTCCAGTCCGAGGAAGCCAAGCATCCCGCCATCACGCAGCAGGGTGCGAAACGCCACTCCAACAACCACGGTGGGCAAAACAAAAGGCACAACGATGATCGCTCGAAGGAGCCTGCGGCCTCGAAACTTCAGGCGGTACAGCACATAAGCGACGGGTACCCCGGCAACAGTGGTGATTAGTGCGGCAAGACTGGCTTGACCGAGGGTTAGCCCGATGAGCCGCAGAGTGCGCGGGCGGGTCAACACTTCGGCGAATCCGCCCAAGTCCAGCACACCGTCGGGCGCGATTCCGCGCCCAACCATGGTGGCGACCGGCCACACAAAAAACACACACACAAACAGCAGCGGAATACCCGCCCCGACAGCGAGCGCGATGGTTCGTGTCGGGGCGGATCCGCCTGTTCGAGCGCGGGTTACGGTGTCGCGATTGACGCCCACTGGGTGAGCCACTCCTCACGGTTGGCGTCAATGTCGTCGGGCTCAATCACATACGGGTCGTCGGCGATTTCGGCATAGTTGGCCCACCCTTCGGGCAGGGTGGCGGCGGAGTTGACCGGGAACACGTACATACTCTCTGGGATGTCGTTCTGCACGTCGACGGAGAAAAGGAAGTCAACGAGTTGCGCGGCTTCAGCGGGGTAGTCGGTGCCGGCGATAACGCCCGCATATTCGGTCTGCCGAAAGCAGGTGTCCAACAGTGCACCGGTGGGGGCTTCGGTCTCCCCTTCGGGAACTTCAAATGGTGGCGAAGACGCGTAGGAGACCACGAGCGGGCGATCGCCTTCGCTGGATGGGCCGGAGAAGTCGACATAGTATGCGTCGCTCCAGCCACCAGAAATCTTCACCCCGTTGTCAACCAGGTTGGCCCAGTAGCTCTGCCATCCATCGTCCCCGTATGCGGCTATTGTCGCCAACAAGAAGGCCAGACCGGGTGACGACGAGTTAGCTGCTGGCACAACCAGGAGATCTTGGTATTCGGGTTTGATCAGGTCATCCAGTGTCACCGGTTCGACAATGTTGTTGTCCGCAAACCATTCATGGTCAACGTTGATGCAGACATCGCCGTTGTCGATGGGGGTCAGCTGCTCGCGACCGCTGCCCTCTGGCAGGAGGTATTCGGCTTCCGCCTCGGTGAGGTCGGCGGACGCGTAGTCGGCAAGCACTCCCTCGTTCACCGCACGGCTCGCGAAGGTGTTGTCGATGCCGAAGACAACGTCGCCCAGCGGGGAGTCCTTGGTGAGGACAAGCTTGTTGACGAGTTCGCCGGCATCCCCCGCGGCCTGAACCTGCACGGTGATTCCAGTTTCGGAAGTGAACTTTTCGAGGACACCCTCGCTGAGATTAAACGAATCGTGGGTGACGAGCACCAGTGTCTGTGGCGCCGCCCCCGCTTCGGGTTCTGCTGAGGCGCACCCGGCGAGACCGGCTGCAAGCGTTGTGGTGACGGCGATGCCGACCCAGCGGGTGAGGTGGTGTTGTGTTGCGCGTGATTGCAAGAATCGTGCCTTTCCAATTGGATGAAATGGCACGGGTAGAAGAGAATTTGCCTCCCTGCGCTGGCATGATCCAGATCAGGTTCGACGGTCGAAGCTTGGAGAAGCTCCCTCTCAGCCCGGCTCACCGGACTCCCGTGTTCACCGTCAGTCTAGGCTCTGGGCATGGACTTTCGCATCTTCACAGAACCCCAGCAAGGCGCCAGCTACGACGACCTCCTCACCATCGCGCAGGCAACAGAGAAGTTGGGTTTCGACGCGTTCTTCCGCAGCGACCACTATCTAGTGATGGGTGAGGGCGACGGTCTGCCAGGGCCCACCGATGCCTGGACGTCGCTGGCAGGTCTCGCCAGGGAGACCAGCCGCATCAAATTGGGCACCCTCGTCTCCTCGGTGACCTACCGTCACCCCGGCATTCTCGCCATCCAAGTCGCGCAGGTCGATCAGATGTCTGGTGGTCGTGCCGAACTCGGACTCGGCACCGGGTGGTACGAGAAGGAGCACCAGGCCTACGGGATACCGTTCCCGCACCAACGTTTTGGCCTTCTGGCCGAGCAACTAGAAATTGTGTCCGGCCTCTGGGGCACCAGCGATGGCGAAACGTATTCGTTCACCGGCGAGCACTACACCCTCACCGACTCCCCCGCGCTTCCTAAACCGCGGCAAAACCCGGTTCCGATCATTGTCGGGGGAAGCGGTGTCAAAAAGACCCCCGCGTTGGCCGCCCGCTTTGCCTCCGAGTTCAACGCAGGCTTCGCCACCATTGATGGACTTCGCGAACGACTTGCCCGGGTTCGAGTTGCGTGCGAGAACATCGACCGTGACCCCGCAACGCTCACCCTTTCCATTGCCGGCACAACCGCAG
>DASYMY010000683.1:0-1595 GCA_036008825.1 Glaciihabitans sp. | reverse complement strand
TCGGGGTCGTCGGCCGACACTTCGAGTGTATGCCCACCACCCGCTGCTACAAGCTTCGGATAGTGGTCGAACACCCAGATGAGCCGGCTGAAGAATGTAGGGTCGTCAAACCGGCAATCGGCATCAGTGTGTAGCACGATGCCGTTTGTACCCCGGGCGGCAAAGCGTCCCGCCGCTTCGATGAGACCGCGCTGTCGCGCCGTGCCCACGTTGCTTCCGGGGTGGCTTCGTCCGACGCTGCTCAAGTCGATGGCGTGAACGCTACCGGTGAGCAGTGGCGAGGCGAGCAGACGCTGATTTGCTGCATATTGCGCTTGGCCCGTTGCCGTGCCGTTGTCGGGACGGTTATTGACCACCAATAGTGTTTCGATGGTTCCAGGCGTGACTTGTTGGCGCGCGAGCGACTTTACCAGCCGCTCGATGCGTTCTATCCGTTCGCCACGTACAGGCACCACAACTGCCACTTTGCAGTTGGCTGATTGCGGTGTTGCGATGGGGGTATCTTGCGGATGATTCGTAGCAAGCCATACCGCGAATTCTTTTGGTGAGCGCATAGCACACTCTTTCGTCGGCACACAAAAACCGCCGGATGACGGTATTATATATTAAACCATAAAACCCTAAAAAATGAAACCACCCCGACCGTCGGGGCCGGGGTGGCCTCACGGATCGGGGTGTCAGTTCCGCCGGGTGCGGAAGTGGCAGATGGGGGACATCAGGAACAGGTACTCGATACGCGACTGCCCATTGGGCATTTCGCGCACGATGTCCACCATGCGTTGCACGTACTCCGGCGTCAGCGGAACCTGCTGGCCGGCGTTGAACACGTCGTCCACCATGGTCGGGCCGTTGCGGCTGAGCTTGGCGAAGCGGTGTTCGATGCAGGCACCGGTGCGGTCGGACACGCGGAACGCGGTCACGACGCCCAGTCCCCAGCGTCGGCCGTGCTCCAGGCGCATGCCGTTTTCGGTGGCGTACTCCTTGAGTCGGTTGCCGAACTCGACATCTTCGCAGAGGTCGATGTCGGGGATACCCCCGACCAGGACCGCCTCGAATGCCCGGTGGACCGAACATGACCCCAACATAATCTTGTCGTTGAAGTTCATATCGGCGTAACCGCGCGTGATGTCGCGCTTGAGCCGGTCGTACCGGCGGTAGAGCTTGTAGGTCTCGATGATTTCCTCGATGCCTTCGGCTTCGGGGTCGTCGAGGTCAAGCTCGGGGTAGTACGCGCCGGCGAAGGCGAGCAGGGTAGGGTCGTTGAAGAGCCACCGCACCTTGCCCACGAACTCCGGGTCCTCGTACCAGCAGTCGGCGTCGGTGTGGAAGATGAGCCCGTTGTGTCCGCGCAGGGCGAACCGCAGGACCGCTTCCAGTAGGCCACGCTGACGTGCGCGACCAGCATTGCAGTCGACGATCTCGCGGCCGGGGCCGCTGCAATCGATCTGGTGGACGACCAGCTTGGCGCGGATACGCGCCGTGATGGTGTTGTCCGTGGCCGGATCGAAGGGCAGATCCCGGTAGATGGGCAACGCCAGGACGGCGGCGTTGTGTTCGCGGGTTGTGGCCCACTTGGCACTGCCGTCATTCAGGTC
>DASYMY010000682.1:0-3251 GCA_036008825.1 Glaciihabitans sp. | reverse complement strand
ACAACTTTGGAGCGAGGAATAACCGGAGCCAGCAACTTCACACTGTCGAGGGGCACCCGCTCCCCCGTTGTGTCAAAACCACTGAACATGGGGTCGCCGGCGAGGACAACAAGGTCGTCTCCGTCAACGATGCCGTAGCGGGGGTCACCGTCTGTACTAAATCGCGCAATCTTCACAGCACGAGTTTATGCGTCAAGACGCACCATCCAGCCGTGACGGTCCGCAACACGGCCGTACTGGATGTCAGTTAATTCCTGACGGAGGGACATGGTGAGCTCGCCGGCGGGGGCATCCGCATCTCCGATAGTGAAATCTGCCGACTTCAACTGGGCGATGGGGGTGATCACGGCGGCGGTTCCACAGGCGAACATTTCGGTGATCTCGCCGGATTCAACACCGTCTCGCCACTCGGCGATGGTTACCGGGCGGTGCTCAACGGTCAGACCACGGTCGCGAGCGAGCTGCAGAATCGATTCGCGGGTGATGCCCTCGAGGATGCTCTCCGACAGCGGGGTGACAATGCGGCCGTCTTTGTAGACAAGCACAACGTTCATTCCGCCGAGCTCTTCGACGTATGTACCTTCGACCGAGTCGAGGAACAGAACCTGGGCGCACCCGTGTTCGGCAGCTTCGGCCTGGGCGACGAGGGATGAGGCGTAGTTTCCGCCCGTTTTCGCCGCTCCCGTTCCACCCTTGCCTGCACGGGAGTGGTGTTCGGAGACCCAAATCGAGACAGGGGCAACTCCCCCGGTGAAGTACGCACCGGCGGGCGATGCGATGAGATAGTAGGCCACCTTCGACGCGGGGCGCACCCCCAGGAATGCCTCTTTGGCGAACATAAACGGACGCAGGTAGAGGCTGGTTTCAGGAGCGGATGGCACCCAATCGGCATCCAGCGCGATGAGCTGTTTGAGCGATTCGAGGAAGTAGTCGGTGGGCAGTTCTGGCAACGCCAACCGTATGGCCGAGCGCTGCATTCGCTTCGCGTTCTCTTCCGGACGGAACGACCAAATTGACCCGTCCGCGTGGCGGTACGCCTTCAGCCCTTCGAAAATCTCCTGGGCGTAATGCAATACAGCGGATGCCGGATCCATCGGGATCGGTCCGTACGGCTGCACCCGCGGGCGGTGCCATCCGCCCTTGTCGGACCAGCAGATGTCGACCATGTGGTCGGTGAAGTGATTGCCGAACCCGGGGTTGGCCAGAATTGTCTCCCGCTCCTCCACCGACTTTGGTGTGGGGTTGGGCGTTACGGCGAACTCGAGGTTCTTCTGTGCCATCGGGAGGTGGATCGTCATCAGGAGGTGTCTTTCGTTGAGGCGTCTAAAGGGAAAGCTCAGGCAACTATTCTGCGCTCAATCGAGCCACAATGGCGTCTCCAACGCCCGACGTTGTGCGCGGGGTGGTTCCGCGTTCGGCAACGTCTGCTGCCACGGCTGCGGTAACCCGCGTTGCGGCATCCGCCATTCCGAGGTGATCGAAAAGGAGGGCGACGGAGAGGATCGCGGCGGTGGGATCGGCTTTCTGCAGACCGGCGATGTCTGGCGCGGATCCGTGGACCGGCTCGAACATGCTGGGGAAGGTTCCATCTGGATTGATGTTGCCCGATGCTGCCAACCCGATGCCGCCGCTGATAGCGCCGGCAAGATCGGTGAGGATGTCGCCAAAGAGGTTGTCTGTGACGATGACATCAAATCTACTCGGATTTGTGACGAGGAAGATAGTCGCAGCGTCCACGTGCAGGTAATCAACGGCCACATCGGGGTATTCGGCGCTGATCGTGTCGACAGTGCGCTGCCACAGTCCGCCGGCGTGGGTAAGCACGTTGGTTTTGTGGACGAGGGTGAGTTTGTTGCTGCGCTTGGTGGCGGTGGCGAAGGCGAAGCGCACCAAACGCTCCACCCCGTGCGCGGTGTTGATGCTCACTTCGGTGGCGATCTCGTGAACAGTTCCGGCGCGGATGGCGCCGCCATTGCCGACATAGGGGCCTTCGGTGCCCTCACGGACCACAACAAAGTCGACCGTTCCCGGGTCGGCGAGCGGTGAGGCGACACCGGGCAGCAGAGTGGTGGGGCGCAGGTTCACGTAGTGGTCGAGCGCAAAACGCAGTTTCAGCAGCAGTCCACGTTCGATGATGCCGCCGGCGAGACGCTCGTCTCGTGGGTCGCCTCCGACCGCTCCGAGCAAAATGGCGTCGTGCTGGCACAACTGTGCGACGTCGTCGTCGCTGAGAATGCTGCCCGTGGCGAGGTAGTGGCCGGCGCCGAAAGGATATTCGGTGGTGTCGAAGACGATGCCATCGGGGGTGGCGGCGTGCAGTACACGCACCGCTTCTGCGGTGACCTCGGGGCCAATTCCGTCGCCGGGCAGCAGGGCAAGACTCACGTTTCTAGGCATGCACATACAGTACCGTCGCGGCCGGGCACTGTTCGAAATGGCCCGGTGCGCGCTCTGTGAGCAAACAGAATGCCTGGACAGACACAAAAATGAATTACACCTGACAGGTGTCTATAACTCACTCTGGTCGATAGAGTAAGCGACATGAGTATTGGATCCGGAATTTTTCTGTTCGTTGTTGGGGCAATCCTCGCGTTTGCGGTAAACGTGGAGGTCGCCGCAATCAACCTCGACCTCATCGGCTACCTGCTGATGGGCGCCGGTGTGATTATTTTTATCATCGGCCTTGTTTTGGCTGCGCGTAAGCGTCAGTCAAGCACCACGGTTCGTTCGGGTGTTGACGCCAACGGCGCTCAGGTCACCCAGCGCGAGACCACCACAGACCCCACCATCTAAATCGCGCCTTCGCATAACAAGAACGGCCCGGACACTGAGGTGTCCGGGCCGTTCTGCATATTCCGCGTTCTGCGAGCGAGCCAGCGGCCCGCCCGCACAACGGTGAGTGTTATAGCTCGGTAATGTCGATCTCGCGGAGCAGGTCGGCGGAGATAGCCGTGCGAACCTTCTCCAGCAGCCCCTCGGGAACCGGTGAGTCCACCGTCAGAACGCTCAGCGCCTGTGCACCAGCGGCGCGGCGGGCAATCTGCATTCCAGCGATGTTGATAGCGGCGTCGCCGAATTCCTTGCCGTACACGGCAACGATTCCGGGGCGGTCCTGGTAGACCATCACGACGAGGTGCTTCGGGAACGGCAGCTCGACTTCGTAGTCGTTGATTTCGACGAGCTTTTCGATCTGCTTGGTTCCGGTGAGGGTTCCTGAGACGGAAATCTGTGATCCGTCGGACAGCGCGCCG
>DASYMY010000681.1:0-5115 GCA_036008825.1 Glaciihabitans sp. | reverse complement strand
AGCAGAACCGAATCTTCGCCAGCCAAGACGGCGCGGCGATTCAGATCGCCACGATGTACTCGCAGAACCGCGAGGAAGTCGCTTGGGAACAGGTGTCGGATTTTGTGAAGGATGCCGCGGTCAGCGGTGAGGACCGCCGGTTCTACGAGCACGGTGGGGTAGACATCCCGGGCATCGCCCGTGCGGCCCTCAAAAACATCGCCGGTGGTTCCATCTCGGAGGGTGCATCAACGATCACCCAGCAGTACGTCAAAAACACGTTCATTCAGGAAGCACTGGAGGCACCCACACCCGAAGAGGTGGAGGAGCTGTACTACGCAGCCATCGACGACTCTTTCGACCGCAAGGTGAAAGAGATGAAGCTCGCAATCTCGTTGGAGAAACGTCACAGTAAAAACGAAATTCTCCTCGCCTACCTCAATATTGCGAGTTTTGGCGGCACAACCTACGGGATCGAGTCAGCGTCGCAGCGCTACTACGGGGTCAGCGCGAAGGAGCTGACGGCGGCGCAAGCGGCCAGTCTGGTGGCCATCGTTCAGGCACCATCGGCCATGCGGCTGGACTACTCAGAAAACTTGGCCCGCAATAAAGAGCGGCGCGACGTGATCCTCGGGCAAATGCACCGCGACAACAAGCTCACTGATGCCGAGTTCGCGGAGGCGCTGGCAACCCCGCTGGACTCTTCAACGCTGACTCTGACCGAACCGTCCAACGGGTGCATCGTCGCCAACGACCACACCCGATTCTTTTGTGACTACATTCGCAACCTTGTAAAAGATCTCAAGTCGTTGGGTGGGGACGCGGCGGAGCGCGAAGCGTCGTTTAAGCACGGCGGCTATGACATTTACACCACCTTAGATATGGGCGTACAAACTGTCGCCCAAGATGCTAATTGGCAGTACGCAGACAAACACGCGACCGCGTTGCAGCTCGGCAGCGCCACTGTCACGGTTGAAGTCGGCACCGGGAGAATCCTCGCCATGGCGCAGAACAAAGACTTCAATAACACCGGGGTGGGTGCCGGTCCGTCCGCCACAGCGGTCAACTTCTCCACTGACCGGGCCTATGGGGGCTCCAGCGGGTTCCAGCCGGGATCCACCTACAAGGTGTTCACCCTATTGAACTGGTTACAAAACGGACATGGGATCAACGAGCGAGTCAACGGTTCGGCGCGCACCGAACCGCAGCCGCGTTTTACGGACAGCTGCGGCGGCCCGTGGTTGGGTCGCTTCCCGTTCAAAAACGATGACAGCTCCCGGGGGCAAATGTCCGTAGCGACCGCCACCCAGAAGTCGGTCAACGGTGCCTTTGTGTCGATGGCCCTGCGCCTGGACCTGTGCAGCATCAAACGCACCGCCGAGTCATTGGGGGTGCATCGCGCCGACGGGGATCCCTTGATCAGCGCGCCGGCGACCGTGCTGGGCACCAACGAGGTTGCTCCGCTCACGATGGCTGCCGCCTACGCGGGGATCGCCGCGGGTGGTGTGTACTGTGTGCCGATTGCCATAGACAGGATTGTGGGGCCGGATGGCGAGCGGCTCAACGGACAGTTGCGGGACTGCTCGAAAGTTGTTGACACCGACGTTGCCAATGCAGCAGCGTTCGCGATGTCGCAGGTAATGACGGCGGGAACAGGTCGGGCGTCCAATCCGAATAACGGGGTGGAGTACATCGGCAAAACGGGCACAACCGATAATTCGGCGCACACCTGGATGGTGGGCGCAACAACCCGGGCGGCAACAGCCGTGTGGGTGGGCAACATTTCCGGCGGGGTCGCGCTACGCAGTGTGATCCTCAATGGCACCAAAGCCTCCGAGCTGCGGCACAGCATCTTCAGAACAACGGTCACGGCCATCGACAGTGATCCGGCGCTGCGTGGGGAACAGTTTCCCGAACCGTCTCCAAAGATTTTGGGACGCAGCGGCAGCGAAATACCTGACGTTTCTGCCGAAACCGTGGTGACGGCATCCGCCATTTTGAGAGGTTTTGGTCTCACCGTAAGGCCGGGCGGATCCGTCGTCAGCGATATGGCACCGGGGACCGTTGTCAGTACATCCCCCGCCCCTGGCACTCCCTTGCCGCCAGACAAAATGGTGACTATTTACACGGCCGCTCAGTAACTGACGGTGGTGCGGTGTTTATTCGTCGGGCCAGGGTGACTGGAGAGAGTCATTAGTTGCTTCCGTGTACTCGATTACGAGTTCCAACAACTGCTGCACCGAGGATGCGCACACCAGCGACATTTGATCGAGTGGACCAACCGGGGCTATGCCCGCTAACTGCCATGCCGCCGCGACCGGGTCCTCCGACAGTTCCACCGTCGACGACCACATTTGGTCGCTAAACTCGCTGGCCATCGCCAGGGTGCGCCGCACCAGATGCTCAGCCTTTTCGCGCAACGGCTGCAGGTCATCGCTCCACTCGAACTCTTCTAACTCCCGTACTCGTGCCTTCGGATAGGGGGCGTCATCGAGCCATTCGATCACCTCGATTCGTCGCTCCCCCTGCGCGATCAGCCCAACAAAACCTTCAGTAACCTCTGCCGTGGCGATCTGAGCGACTGTCCCAAACTTGAACCGCTGTTCTCCCCCGCCCACCTCCTGTCCACGCTCAATCAGCACAACCCCGAACTCCGACGGCTCGTCGCCAAGAATGTCGGCGAGCATCACCAGATACCGTTCCTCAAAGATGCGCAGAGGCAACGGCATGTGCGGAAAGAGCACTGAACCCAGCGGGAACATTGGCAGGATTCTCATGGGGTACAGGCAATCACGCTCGCGCGTCAGAACCAACACCTCACCCAATTTTTCGCACGATTGCCCTCGCCTGCTGATGGGCGCTTTCGGGCAGGTTCTCGTAGAGACGGGCGTCGCGTAGCCTGTAAGCGGACTCCGCGACGCACGCGGAACCAACGAGAGGCTCCCGTGGACCACACCCTGCTCCGGCATTTTGTCGCAGCTGCTGAGCAGCTGCATTTTGCCCATGCTGCCAAGTCATTGGGCATTCCGCGCACAACTCTGCTGTCATCCATCCGCATTCTGGAAGCGCAACTGGGCACCGATTTGTTCGATCGCACTCAGGAGACGACCGTACTAACTGAGGCCGGTCACACCCTTCTCGCCGATGCAATCCGTCAGCTCTCAAAGTCAGCAGCTGCAGCGAAGGCGGATGTCCCTGCGCCCGGCGGTAAGGCAAAAGCCTCGAAGGGCAAGGGCCGCACTCCCGCAGTGAAGGGTCAGCCGCGGGTGGGCAAACGACGCCAGTCCCGCTAACGTCACCAGGTCTCTCTACACAGTGACTTAGCGCTCTCTGTTCTCGCAGTCAGGGGCCACCCTCGAGAAGTTATTTACCTTCGCGGAGGGCCTGGACGAATGCTTCTTCGCTACCGCCCAAGCGGTGCGAAACGATGTCGAGCAGCGCACTGCCGAGTTGCTCGGTGAGGGCCTCAACAACGCCGTCGTAGGTGGAGTCAAGCGACTCGTCGGTTCGACCTTCCGCGTACACGGTGTACGGCACGAGAGCGGGGTACCCGGAGTCCACCGCCTCCTCCCCCACAATGCTCGACGCGATATACACGGTGAAGTGGTAGCCAGAGCGTTCGCCCAGATCACCAACGGGAGCGGATGCCTCTATCGCGTCAAGTTTCGCGTTCGCGGTGTGCGTGTACTCGACAATCAGCGGCGGCGTGAGGTTTTCGCCATCGGCTGGGGTGGTAGGGCTGTGCGGAGCAGTGGTGTCTGGCATCCTTCGATTCCATCATGAACAGCGCTCCAACTCATATTCGGCGCAGATCGACAGTTCTGAGCTCAGAGCAACGGGATGATCTCCCACTCGGCGTTGGGGCCCACAATAATTAGCACCCTCGGGGTGGTCACCGCGGCGAGCGCGACGGCAAGGGTGCTCCCGCCGGGAGTCGCCGTGCTGCCAGCAGAAGCACCCGGCAACGGCGCTCGGGGCAGGATCGTGACGGTCGCTCCGGTCAGCTCACGGATTTGGTTGGACAGAGCCCTCCCATTTCCGTTGACGACCACAAACGCGTGCTGAACCGATGAGGGCGAACCGGACGAGGCGGAGGCTGGCTGTGTACCTGCGGCCGCTGGCGGAGCCGCCGCAAGCTCGGCGGCCCGGTCGCGACGCCAGATCGCGAAGTGGTACCCAGCAACCAGTCCCGTGGCAATAAGCAGACCAAGGGGCGCCCGCACCCGATCGATCAGGCTAGTGCCGCTTGTTTCGTCCAACACAAACTCAAACAGGCGGAAGCTGATCACCAGCAGGGTGATCAGGGCGACCACGGCACTCACCCCAAAAATGGCGACGAGGTACACCTTTCGACCGGTCGCAGGAGCGTCCGCGATGTGTCGTCGCCACATCCACCACCAGGCTGGCGCACCCACCAGCAGTGCGCTGAGACCACCGAGCAGAAGACTGCGAAGATCTGAGCTGACGAGAGGCGCAGCTACCGCCGCGAGTGTGGCGTTGACCATCACCCCGAGACCGGATGCTGCACCAATCAGAGCCACTCCCGCTGTGACCAGCCGGCTACCTTCCCGTACCGCGACGGCGCGCTCCGCTACCGCCAAACGGACAACGATGAACACCACTGCACCGATCAGCGCAGAGGCAACGGCGCCGCCGAGGGGCGAGAGGATCTCGGTGACGGGATCACTCGGGTCAAACAGCACCCGCAACACAACATAGAGGGTCCATGCGGTACCGGTGAGGGTAAGAATGGCCGACCCCAGTACCCCCACCACAACCAGCGCCACCCCGGTGAGGGCCGCGTCGGAGCTGCGCACCCCAGAGCGCACCCACAGCCCCCACAACACAATGCCTCCGGCGAGCGCCCAGACGAGGGACTGCACCGCCGGAATCCACCACGGATCACCAATCGTGAACTGACCGGCAAGGTCGCGAACGGCCTCGTCAAAAAGTCCCTGCAGCGCCCCAATTGTGCCGCCAACGGCTATCACCAGGCCATACACCGAGCAGAGCACCCCCGACAGTGGCGCCACAGTGTGTGGCCCCTTGGTCGGGTGAGCCGCCATCCAGCGGTGCCACACCCAAATCACCGCCCACACAAATGCGGCAGCCAGCTCGCGGGGCAAAAACTGAGAA
>DASYMY010000680.1:0-1759 GCA_036008825.1 Glaciihabitans sp. | reverse complement strand
TTGATGTCTTCGCGCTGGGGGAGCACCACAATCCTCCCTTTGTGCCGTCCTCGCCGACCACCATGCTCGGCTATATTGCGGCCAAAACCGAGAAAATCATCCTCTCCACGGCCACCACGCTGATCACCACCAACGACCCCGTCAAAATCGCGGAAGACTACGCGATGCTGCAGCATGTCGCTGATGGTCGGGTCGACGTGATGATGGGCCGTGGAAACACCGGACCGGTGTACCCCTGGTTTGGCAAAGACATTCGCGAGGGAATCCCACTCGCCATCGAAAACTACGCACTGCTCCACCGGCTTTGGCGGGAAGAGTCCGTCAACTGGCAGGGCAAGTTCCGCACACCTCTGCAGGGCTTCCAGTCGACCCCACGACCGTTGGACGGTGTTCCACCGTTCGTCTGGCACGGAAGCATCCGCTCTCCTGAAATTGCGGAACAAGCGGCGTACTACGGAGACGGGTTCTTCGCCAACAACATTTTTTGGCCCAAAGAGCACTACATGCAGCTCATTGGCTACTACCGTCAGCGTTTTGAGCACTACGGGCACGGGCGGGCCGACGAGGCCATTGTCGGTCTCGGTGGGCAAGCATTTATGGCCAAAAATTCTCAAGACGCCGTAAAGACGTTCCGACCATACTTCGATAACGCTCCCGTGTACGGACATGGTCCCTCTCTGGAAGACTTCACCGAGCAAACCCCGCTCACGGTTGGCAGCCCCCAGCAGGTCATCGATCGGTATGCGGGAATGCGCGAGCACTTCGGCGACTACCAGCGTCAGCTGTTCCTGATGGATCATGCCGGCTTGCCCCTCAAGACCGTTCTCGAGCAACTCGACATTCTGGGGGAAGAGGTTGTTCCCGTCCTGCGCCAAGAGTTCGCGAAGAACCGCCCAGCGAATGTTCCCGACGGCCCCACCCACGAATCGCTCGTGGCTGCCGCACGTGCGCGGGTGCAGGTAGCCGCTACGGCTGGTTCATCCTCGCTTGAGACGGCGCGGTCGCTGTAATGACTGGCTCTCGCAAACTTGTGGTTGTCTCGGCTGGTCTCAGCCAGCCTTCGTCTACCCGACTGTTGGCCGACCGGCTCACAGCGGCAACAAAAGAGCGGTTGGACTTGGACAGCATCGAGGTGTCCACGGAGATTATTGAACTGCGTGATCTCGCCCACGACATCACGAACAACTTGCTGACCGGGTTTCCTGCACCGGCGCTCGCCGCGGCGATCGAGGCACTGACACACGCGGACGGCGCCATTGTCGCTACTCCCATTTTCACCACCAGCTACAGCGGCCTCTTCAAGTCATTCATTGACGTTATTGAGCCAACGGCATTGACCGACTTGCCGATCCTGATGGGTGCAACGGGGGGAACGGAGCGCCACACCCTCGCGCTCGACTACGCCATGCGTCCGCTATTTACCTACCTGCATGCCGTTGTTGCTCCGACGGCTGTGTATGCAGCGTCCAGTGATTGGGGAAGCGGAGCGGATGCCGCAGGCGGCGGCCTTGCCGCCCGCATCGCGCGAGGTGCAGGCGAGCTGGCCGCCCTGATGCGCGGTTCGGAACGTTCGGCGCGGGTCATCGATCCATTCGCCCTGCCCGCCGGGTTTAGCCCCGGCGGAGGATACAGCGCCGAGTAAGCAGAGGAATTGAGATAAGTCCGGCAACACGCGCAACGGTCTTGAGCCTCAAGTTACTAGGCCGTTCCGCAGGGGCACTGGTAGGCTGGGCGGTGGTCCAGTTGCAAACTGGCCGCA
>DASYMY010000679.1:0-21559 GCA_036008825.1 Glaciihabitans sp. | reverse complement strand
AATTGGACCGGTTGATCCTTCACCCAGCGAATTGCGGCATCCAGATCCTGCAGCGGCATGTCCTGCGGCAAGACGCCCAAACCTCCGCGTCGCGCCAGTGTGGCAGCCAACCGTGGTCCCGTTACCGAGTTCATATTGGCGGATACCAGTGGAATGGTGGCCGCGGTGCCATCCCTCGGCGCCAGTGACACGTCAAGTCGGCTACCCACCTCTGAGTGGCTGGGCACCAGGAACACATCCGAATAGGTCAGATCGTGTTTGGGGGTTGTTTCGTAGAACTCCATGAAAATAACGGTAGCCCTTGGGCCAGGTGCGACGCGCGGCCTCTGAGAACCGATTAGGCTTAACCAAAGATGTGGCCAGAGTGGGCCGCTGAGCGACGGAACGCGCAATCGAGTGAAACGAAAGTGGGCGGTCGGCTGTGTCTAGCCAGGTAACCGGTATCACCTCAGAAGACGGTACGACAGGTGAGTTCGGGGCAAACGAATGGCTCGTCGACGAAATGTACGAAAGGTACATCGTTGACAAGAACTCAGTGGATCAGTCGTGGTGGCCGATCCTTGAGGGCTACCATCCCTCTGTGAGCGACGGCGGGGCCAAGGCATCTACGCCAACCGACCCCACCCCAACGACCTCTATTCCCGTGCAGGGAAAGCAAAGCCCCTCTGCAGAAGAGCAGTCAGATGGCGGCGAAGCCCAGATTCCGGACGAGGTTGTGAACAGCGCCCCGGCTCCCGCCCCGGCTGCTCCCCCAACTGGATCGCAGCCAATTGCCCGCACCACGTCGGTACAGGCCAAACCGCAGCCGATTCCGGCCCAGGCGCCAACTGCTCCAGCAAAGTCGTCCTCCTCGGCGCCCGCGACCGCACCAGCGCCGGACGAGAACGTGGTGTCCACTCTGAAGGGCATGTCCAAGTCGCTGGCTGCCAACATGGACGCCAGCCTCAGCGTGCCGACGGCAACCAGCGTTCGCACCATCCCCGCCAAGCTGATGATCGACAACCGTATTGTCATCAACAACCACCTGAAACGCAGCCGAGGCGGCAAGGTGTCTTTTACCCACCTCATCGCGTGGGCCATTGTCGAAACGCTCAAAGAGTTCCCCAGCCAGAACGTGTTCTACGACGAAGTCGACGGCAAACCGTCCGTTGTAGCGCCCGCGCACATCAACCTCGGCATCGCCATTGACCTGCCGAAGCCGGACGGCACCCGAGCCTTGATGGTTCCCGGGATCAAGCGCACAGACACCATGGGCTTCGGCGAGTTCCTTGTTGCTTACGAGGACGTCGTCAAACGTGCCCGCAACAACAAGCTCACCGCCGCAGACTTTCAGGGCAACACCATCTCGCTGACGAACCCTGGCGGCATCGGAACCGAACACTCCGTTCCACGCCTCATGCGCGGAGCTGGCTGCATCGTTGGTGCTGGCGCACTGGAGTACCCTGCCGCATTCCAGGGCGCATCAACCAAGTCCCTCGCCGAATTCGGTATTGGCAAAACCATTACCTTGACCAGCACCTACGACCACCGCGTTATCCAGGGTGCAGGTTCGGGCGAATTCCTCAAGAAGGTTCACGAACTCCTCATTGGAGAGCGCGGCTTTTACGAGGGCATTTTCGCAGCCCTTCGCATCCCCTACCAGCCCATCCACTGGGCGTCCGATATCAGCGTGGATCTGGCCGATGCTGTCGGCAAAACCGCTCGGGTACAGGAACTCATTAACTCGTACCGAGTTCGCGGACACCTCATGGCAGACGTTGACCCGCTGGAGTACCGCCAGCGTTCACACCCTGACCTGGAAATTGAGAGCCACGGCCTGACCTTTTGGGACCTGGACCGAGAATTTGTTACCGGTGGTCTGGGCGGGCGCAAAACAGCGCTGCTCCGTGACATTCTTGGCATGCTCCGCGATTCGTACTGCCGCACCATCGGAATCGAGTACATGCACATCCAGGATCCGGTGCAGCGCCGCTGGATCCAGGGTCACGTCGAGAAGCCGTACTCGAAGCCCGGGCACGACGAGCAAATGCGAATTCTCGGCAAGCTCAACGAGGCAGAAGCATTCGAAACGTTCCTGCAGACCAAATATGTCGGCCAAAAGCGCTTCAGCCTGGAGGGTGGCGAATCCACCATCGCGCTCCTGGACTCGCTGTTGAAGGAAGCTGCAGAGACAGGACTAGACGAGGTCGCTATTGGTATGGCCCACCGGGGCCGTCTCAACGTGCTCACCAACATTGCTGGCAAAACCTACGGTCAGATCTTCCGCGAGTTTGAAGGAACACAGGATCCGCGCACCGTACAGGGCTCCGGCGATGTGAAATATCACCTCGGCACCGAGGGCACCTTCACAAACACAGACGGGCGTCAGCTCCCCGTGTACCTTGCAGCGAACCCGTCCCACCTTGAAGCGGTCGACGGTGTTCTCGAAGGAATCGTCAGGGCCAAACAGGACCGCAAGCCCATCGGAACCTTCAGCGTGCTTCCTGTGATGGTTCACGGTGACGCGGCCATGGCAGGACAGGGAATCGTTGTTGAGATCCTGCAGATGTCGCAACTGCGTGGCTACCGCACGGGCGGAACCATCCACCTGGTTGTCAACAACCAGGTTGGCTTCACCACCCCTCCCGGCGAAGGCCGCACCTCCGTCTACTCGACGGATGTTGCCAAGACTATTCAGGCACCCATCTTCCACGTCAACGGGGATGACCCGGAGGCCGTCCTGCGCGTCGCCGAGCTGGCGTTCGCGTATCGGCAGGAATTCCACCGCGACGTTGTGATCGACCTCGTCTGCTACCGCCGTCGTGGACACAACGAGGGTGATGACCCCTCGATGACGCAGCCACTGATGTACAACCTCATCGAAGCCAAGCGATCGGTGCGGACCCTGTACACGGAAGGTCTCGTCGGTCGCGGCGACATCACCAAAGAAGAGTTCGAAGCAGCCCATCAGGACTTCCAGAGCCGCCTCGAACGCGCATTTGCCGAAACCCATGCTGCGCAGACGGGTTCGATCCCGATCATCACGAGCGATATGGGTGCTGTGTCCGACCTGGAACGCCCCGACTCACAGCAGGACGGCGCTGTGGGAGAGCCCGAGTCGACTGGCGTTGACACATCAGTGATTCACCTCATCGGTGACGCGCATGACAATCCGCCCGCCGGGTTCACTGTTCACCCCAAGCTTCAGGCGCTTCTGAAGAAGCGGGTCGAGATGAGCCGCAACGGTGTCATTGACTGGGCCTTCGGCGAGCTTCTCGCCCTCGGTTCGCTGCTGCTCGAGGGAACTCCCGTCCGAATGGCCGGGCAGGACACCCGTCGAGGAACATTCGTGCAGCGTCACGCGGTGCTCCACGATCGCGAGAATGGTCAGGAATGGCTGCCGCTCGCGAACTTGCGTGATCAGCAGGCTCGATTCTGGATCTACGACTCTCTGCTCAGCGAGTACGCGGCAATGGGCTTCGAGTACGGGTACTCCGTCGAGCGTGCCGACGCTTTGGTGCTGTGGGAAGCACAGTTTGGTGACTTCGCCAACGGTGCTCAAACCATTCTGGACGAGTTCATTTCTTCGGCCGAGCAAAAATGGGGCCAACGTTCCGGCGTTGTTCTGCTACTGCCGCACGGCTACGAAGGACAGGGGCCCGACCATTCGTCTGCGCGAATCGAACGCTACCTGCAGTTGTGCGCCGAGAACAATATGACCGTCGCTCGACCGTCAACACCGGCCTCGTACTTCCACCTGCTTCGCCGTCAGGCCTACGCCCGCCCGCGTCGACCGCTGATTGTGTTTACTCCGAAAGCCATGTTGCGGCTGAAGGGTGCGACGAGCACGGTTGAGGATTTCACGACCGGGCGTTTTGAGCCCGTAATTGACGACGCGCGCATCAGCGACAAGGCCGCCGTGAAGAGGGTTGTTCTAACTTCGGGCAAGATTTACTACGACCTGTTGGCTGAACTGTCAAAGCGCGACGTACAAGACGAAATTGCCCTGGTCCGCGTCGAGCAGTACTACCCGATGCCGGTCAATGAGGTCAATTCTGTGGTCGCGCAGTACCCGGATGCTGAACTGATGTGGGTTCAGGACGAACCCGAAAACCAGGGAGCATGGCCGTTTATCAGCCTCGAACTGGCGAAACGTATTGAAGGTCGAGCTGTCACCGTCTCCGCACGGAAGTCATCGGCGTCGCCAGCAACCGGTTCTACCAAGCGCAGTGCGCAGCAGCAGAGCGCGTTGATCGACACGGCTCTGACTCTGTAAGAAGTAGCCCCAACACGGCACCCGCCCACCCGAAGTATCGGGGTGGGCGGGTGTTTGTGTTATGCCTTCAGTTCGCTGAGCCGACCAAGGACCGCCGAGCGTAACGCTTCGGGTGCTTTCTCCTGGCAGGCGCTACGCACTTTATTGGTGAGCGTCAGCCCAATGAGGTGCTCCGAGGTGCACGACTCGCAGTGTGCGAGATGCTCAGTGATGTCTTTGAAGTTCTCATCGCTGAGTTCGCGGTGAAGATATTCTTCAAGCTCAGCCTTCGCTTTGTCGCATCCGCAGTCCGTCATTTTGTGCTCCCAGAAACTTGTTGCCGCTTCGCAGGCGGCGGTGTGGCAATGCCACGCTCTTTGGCATAGTCAGCCAATAAATCTCGCAGCATCCGGCGGCCGCGGTGCAAGCGGCTCATCACGGTACCTACGGGTGTTTTCATAATGTCGGCGATCTCCTGGTAGGAGAAGCCTTCAACGTCTGCAAAATAGACAGCCATTCTGAAGTCCTCCGGAATGGCCTGGAGGGCGTCTTTGACCGCGCTATCGGGAAGATGGTCGATCGCTTCCGCCTCGGCAGAACGGCCTGAGGTTGCGGTGGCCGACTCCGCGCCACCAATCTGCCAGTCCTCAAGGTCATCGATCGTGCCCTGATACGGGTCACGCTGCTTCTTGCGGTAGTTGTTGATAAACGTGTTCGTCTGAATGCGGTACAACCACGCCTTCAGGTTGGTTCCCTGCTGGAACTGGCCAAAAGCCTGAAACGCCTTAATAAAAGTCTCTTGTACAAGGTCAGCAGCGTCTGACGGATTGCGCGTTAGACGCATAGCCGCCGCGTACAGCTGGTCCATGTACGGGATCGCTTGGCTCTCGAAGAGCGCACGCGGATCCTCTTGCTCGGTTGTCTCAGTCATCAGCGACAATTCTAGATCGCTGAGGACCTCACTTTCGGGCACTGGGCAAACCAATGTCATAGCCCCGTCCTTTCCTGCCAACATGCAACTGGCGATACTCTGGTAACCGATGCAGATATCCAGGTATTCCGGAAAATCCTTTAGCCCTTATGGCGAAGAGGATATTGTTCCCGACCCAACACCCGGCGCGTGGGTCGCGCCACAGGCCACCGGCCCCTTATCCGCGCGCCTGCAGCTGCCCGGATCGAAGAGCCTTACCAACCGTGAGTTGGTCCTCGCCGCTCTCGCCAATGGCCCGTCGCTGCTGCGCGCGCCGCTTCACTCCCGCGACAGTGCGTTGATGATTCAGGCGCTGAAGGCGTTAGGGGTGAGCATTCAAGAGGTACCGGGCGCTGGCCAATTTGGTCCTGATCTGCTCGTCACTCCCGGCGAGCTGGGCGGCGGCATCTCCATCGATTGTGGTCTCGCCGGAACAGTGATGCGGTTTCTCCCACCCGTTGCAGCCCTTGCTTTGGGTCCCGTGGCCTTCGACGGTGATGAAGGCGCTCGACGTCGTCCCATGCGCACCGTCGTCGACGCCCTCCGTGGCTTAGGGGTCGACGTCAACGACGACGGGCGTGGAGCATTGCCTTTCAGCGTGTACGGCACCGGCAAGGTGGCCGGTGGTGAGCTCTCAATTGACGCTTCCGCCTCCAGCCAATTTGTTTCCGGGCTGCTGCTTGCAGCTCCGCGCTTCACCAACGGCCTCACCCTGCGCCACACCGGGGCAACGTTGCCCAGCCTTCCGCACATTGAAATGACCATCACCACCCTTGCCGCGCGCGGCATCATTGTGGCAAACCCGGAACCGGGTGTGTGGATTGTGCCAGCCGGGCAGATCAACGCGCTTGACGTTGACCTTGAGCCCGACCTCTCCAACGCTGCCCCGTTCCTGGCTGCAGCACTTGTGGCAGGAGGGACTGTCTCCATTTCAGGGTGGCCAAGTGCAACAACTCAGGTCGGCGCCCACCTGCAGCAGCTTCTTCCGCTCTTTGGCGCCTCGGTGTCGCTCGACGGAGACGTATTGACCGTTGATGGTGGAGCCGGAGTGCGCGGCGGTGCTCAAATCCCCGGTGTCACCCTCGACCTGAGTATGGGCGGCGAACTAGCACCTCCCCTGGTCGCGCTTGCCGCTCTGGCCTCCTCCCCCAGCACTATTACAGGGATTGGTCATTTGCGCGGACATGAAACCGACCGTCTCGCCGCGCTGGCCGCCGAAATTAACGCCTTAGGCGGAGAGGTCACCGAACTCGACGATGGACTGAGCATCGTTCCCCGGCCCCTGCACGCGGGACCGTGGCGAAGCTACGAAGACCACCGCATGGCAACGGCAGGGGCCATCATTGGCCTGGCGGTGCCCGGGGTGGCCGTCGATGACATCGGCACAACCTCGAAGACTCTGCCCCAGTTTCCCGAGCTATGGACCGGAACCTTGTTAGGGATGACCCCGCCTGCTGTTGACCCCATCGGATTGCTCTAACGCGCATGAGTTGGCTTACCGACGACGGCGATGACGCCTACGACGAATACGACGAATCGTCTATTCGTGTTCGACCGAACCCCAAAGGCAATAAACCGCGCACAAAGCAGCGCCCCGAACACGCGAACTCCGAAACCGGCAGGGTCATCTCGGTGGACCGCGGTCGGTACGGGGTGATTGTCGCGGAAGGAACAGACACCGAGCATCGTGCAATTGCCACTCGCGCCCGCGAACTAGGCCGCAAGTCAATTGTTACCGGTGACTTTGTGGACCTAGTTGGTGACACCTCTGGGGTCGATGGCAGCTTGTCCCGCATCGTGCGGGTTCAGCCTCGCAGCAGTTTGTTGCGCCGCAGTGCCGATGACACCGACGCCGTCGAGCGCATCATCGTGGCCAACGCCGACCAGATGCTGATTGTTGTTGCCGCCGCAAACCCTGAGCCGAGGCCCCGCCTGGTCGACCGGTACTTAGTCGCCGCATTCGACGCCAACATCACTCCCGTTCTGTGCATCACCAAAACGGACTTGGCCGACCCCAGCGAGTTTCTTTCGAACTTTGCGGGACTTGATCTCAGAGTCATCCGCAGTAATACGTCCGAGTTTCCTATAGCGGAGCTTGAGGCCCAGCTGCAGGGGCACACCACCGTTGCGGTGGGGCACTCGGGAGTGGGCAAGTCCACTTTGGTGAACGCGTTGGTGCCGGATGCGAATCGGGCCATCGGTCGTGTCAACGTGGTGACCGGTCGCGGGCGGCACACCTCGTCGTCGACCATTTCTTACCGGATTGGCAGCGGATGGATCGTTGATACTCCCGGCGTTCGATCCTTTGGGCTTGGGCACGTGAACCCCGACAATATTTTGCGTTCGTTCGGGGACCTTGCCCTGATCGCCGAAGAGTGCCCTCGCGGATGCACACATTTGCCGGATGCTCCAGACTGCGAGTTAGTCGACAGGGCTGCCGCCGGCGATTTGGGAGAAATTGGTAAGCAACGGGTGGACTCACTGCAGCGGCTGCTGCTGACGTTAGCTTCGCCTCCTACCTATTAGCGCCAGGCCAGCGCCGCCCCGATACGCTGAGCGTGTGACCGAATACTCTCTTTCTGACGATCTTGCCCTTGCCCTGGCTTTGGCAGGAGACGCCGATTTGATCTCACTCGACCGATTTAGCGCCCTCGATCTGGTGGTGACAACAAAACCCGATCGCACTCCGGTTACCGACGCCGATCAGGCGGTCGAACGGTCGCTGCGTGCGGGTATCACGGCGGCGCGCCCCACCGATTCCATATTCGGTGAAGAGTACGGAACCGAAGGCGAGTCGTCGCGGCAATGGATTCTTGATCCCATCGATGGAACGGCGAACTTCTTGCGGGGTGTGCCTATTTGGGGCACCCTGATCTCGCTGGTGATCGACGGGGTACCGGTGCTGGGTGTGGTGAGCTCCCCCGCTCTCGGCAAACGCTGGTGGGCAGCGCGTGGCCATGGCGCCTGGGTGCACACGGTTGGCCAAAACGAGCAGCGTCTGGCGGTCAGCGGGATTTCGGAACTGGCTGACGCATCGCTCAGCTACAACAGCCTCCGCGGCTGGGATGAAGCGGGATACCTCGACGAGGTTATTGCGCTCAGCCGCGCGGTCTGGCGCTCCCGAGCCATTGGCGAGATGTGGGCATACATGCTTTTGGCGGAGGGAGCACTTGACGTGGTGGGCGAGTTCGACCTGCAGCCGTATGACATGGCCGCCATCATCCCGATTGTCGAAGAAGCCGGCGGCCGCTTCACCTCGGTAGCAGGACAGGACGGCCCATGGCACGGCAACGCGCTGGCAACAAACGGAGCGCTTCACAACCAAGTTCTCGATCTGATCGGCAAAATTCATACCTCCGCATAGTGAATTACCTTCACAGCTCGCTATGCTGACAGGTGCCGAATAGCCCTCGGTTCGGTGTCACCGCACGCTCGGTGGCCGTCACGTTCCCGTCAGAAAGCTGAGCATGCACACCACTGTCTCTCCCTTGAAACGTTTCCTCGCCATTTCCACGGTCGCGCTGGCCGGACTTGTTTTGTCAGGGTGCAGTGTCATCGCGGACCTCTCTGATGGTGATGATGCGCAGCAGCCCGAGGGGGAAACCACCGACGTGTTCACCCTGCAGGTGGGTGACTGTGTGAACGACGATCCCACCGCCACCAGCAGTGAGGTTTCAGACGTTCCCACCGTGGACTGCGCCGAGCTCCACGACAACGAGATATACGACAGCGTCATCCTGCCGGATGGCGACTTTCCCGGCGATGAGGCCATTCAGACCCTTGCGGACGAAGCATGCATTCCCTCCTTTGGCGACTTTGTGGGTATTCCATACGAGGAGTCCACGGAGCTTGACTACTTCCCGTTCACTCCGACCGAAGATGGCTGGAATAACGGCGACCACGAGATCCTCTGCGTTGTCTACCGCTTTGACACCACCGACGGCACAACCGTTCAGGTCGCCGGAACCCTTGAGGGTGCGCAGATTTAGGTACTCTCCAACCCGCGAAGCGCGTGAAGATTTGAGGCGAGCTCTTCACCCGCAGGGGGAAGCGTTTTACCCTGAATAGATGGTGGTAAACGAGCTTTGGCTAATCCGTCACGGTGAGAGCATAGGAAATGTCGCCGCGACTGCCGCGGAGACCGAAGGTCGCGAAGTAATCCAACTCGATTACCGAGACGCTGATGTTCCGCTGACAGCACTGGGTGAGCAACAAGCCGATGCGCTTGGTCAATGGTTTACGTCACAAATACCACCAACATGGATTTGGTCGTCACCCTATCGACGGGCAGAGCAAACCATTACCAGCGCTGCGCATCGAGCCAACATCGATGTTCCAACTCGCGTTGATGAGCGGCTGCGTGACAGAGAGCTGGGCGTCCTCGACTTACTTACCTCGCACGGTGTTGATGCCCGCTTCCCCGAGGAAGCCGCACGACGACGATGGCAAGGGAAGTATTACTACCGACCACCGGGGGGTGAGTCCTGGGCGGATGTCTCTCTGCGCGTTCGGTCCTTCCTGTCCGAAATTTCTCATCAACCGGCGGATGTCTCTGACGCGGCTGAAGTCGCGGTGATCGCCGCACACGATGCAGTGATCATGGTCGCGCTTTCGTTATGCCTGGGGATGAACGAGCAACAACTCCTCGCTTTTGCCCGGAGGAATGTCGTTGCAAACGCGTCCGTCACTCGACTGACCCGCGACGCGGACTCGCACCAATGGGTCCTCGCCGAGTTTTCCGGCAGCGCCCACCTCGACGGAGTGGGTGTCCCTGTTACCAAGCATCCGGGGCAGAGTCATGAATGATCGCGCCACCACCCAGGACAAAGAACCGGTCACACCAACTTTGCTGCGCTCCTGGCCACTGCCAGAGGCGGGCGCTTCCAAGTACGACAGAGGCCAAGTTGTGGTCATTGGTGGGTCCGTACGGTCGCCCGGCGCTGCAATGCTCTCCGGCATAGCAGCGTTGCGGATGGGTGCAGGGCGCTTGACCATTGCCGTCGATCACGCCGTCGCGGTGGATGTAGCTGTTGCCATCCCTGAGTGCGGCGTTGTACCGCTCGGCGACCACTCAGACCTCAGTGAAGCCTCACCGGATATTGAATCGGCGGACGCCATCCTCCTTGGTCCGGGTTTGGACGATGCCGAGACAGCAGAAGGAATGCTTCGCGCGTTGGTACACATGGAGGCGCTCTCCGGCGTCGTTGTGCTCGACGCATATGCCCTGGGTGTCGCCGGACAGGTACCGGAATTGGTGGAGAGTGTGGGCGGACGCCTCATCCTGACTCCCAACACCCACGAAGCCGAACGGCTTCTCGGTCGCGAGTTAAGCGGCAACCTCCCCGACGACATCAGTGAATTAGCGCACAACTTCAAGGCAGTGGTGTCGTGCCAAGGCGTGGTGGCACATCCGAACGGTGCGCTGTGGACAATCGGCACCGGCACGGCTGGGCTTGCAACATCGGGAAGCGGCGACGTGTTGGCGGGAGCCATCGCCGGACTGTGCGCACGGGGCGCCGATCCCGCTCAGGCTGCGGTGTGGGCGACACACGCACACGCCGCCGCGGGTGACCGCCTAGCGGTGCAGGTGGGACCCTTGGGATTTCTCGCCAGCGAGCTTCTTGCCGAGTTACCTCGGGTGTTGGTCGAGGTGGGAGCGTAAAACGCGCAGGCATCACTCGAAAACGGCAACGTGGGCGGTTGTTGCGTTAGCGACGCTGCTGGTGGTCAGTGCCTGCACTCCCGAACCTGAACCGGTCGAGACGGCCAGGATTTACACCACCAGCGCAGATCGCTCCCGCCTCCTCGATAAAACAACGGTGGAGGTGAACCCTCCCGCACGCGCCGATGCCACCGTGCGGGTGGATCTTTCGCAGCAGCGGCAGCAAATTCTTGGGGTTGGCGCTGCCTTGACCGAGTCATCCGCCCATCTGATTGGGTCTCTGCCGGAAACAGACCGCGCTGCCCTGCTCACTAATTTGTTTCGGCCGAGCGGGGGCGGTGGGATCCGAGTACTGCGGATCGCTCTGGGCGCGTCCGACTTTGTTGTGGGCGAGGCGTACACCTACGCTGATTCGCCTGACGCACGCGACGATTGGGGGTTGGAGTACTTTTCGCTGGAGCGTGATGAGCGGGAGATCATCCCGGTACTGCGAGAGATTCTGGCGCTGCGCCCCGACCTCACGATCATCGCCAGCCCGTGGAGTGCACCCGCTTGGATGAAGGACAACCGCTCCTTAGTGGGTGGGGCGCTTCGCGACGAGGATGGTGTGCGTGATGCGTATGCGCGTTATCTACTGCGTGCGGTGCAGGAATATACGGAGGCGGGCATTCCTATTGCCGCTCTGACCGTGCAAAACGAACCACAGGCGCGCACGCCCGATGGGTATCCGGGAATGGATATGCCCGTAGAAGTTGCCACCTCGGTTATCAACCGGTTGGCGCCACTGCTAAGGGAGCAGGGACTCGGCACTCTTTTGCTGGGTTTTGACCACAACTGGCAATTGCATCCCGCTGATGTGGCGACGACGCCGTCCGGTCGCGATCCCGAATATGACTACCCATTCGATTTGATGACGGGCGACGCTGGAGGCGAATTGGCCGGCATTGCCTACCATTGCTATTTCGGTGACCCGTCTGCGCAGCAACGGTTTCTCAACCGGTTTCCGCACAGCACGGTGTGGGTGACCGAGTGTTCCGGATCTTTCGGAGCGGATGACACTGACGCGCAAGTATTTGCCGACACTCTCCGGTTTCAGGCCTCCACCGTGCTTATTGGTGGGTTCTCGTTCGGGGCAACAGCCGTACTGACGTGGAATCTTGCGCTGGACGCCGAGGGCGGACCTCATCGTGGCGGCTGCGAGAGGTGCACAGGGGTGGTGACCATTGATGAAGACGAGGTCACCCACAACGCGGAGTTTTACGCCCTCTCGCATGTCTTTCGTTTTATCCGCTCCGGTGCGGTTCGTGTGAATTCAGCCATCACCGGCGCGGACGTTGTGGCCTTTGCCGCCGCGAACACCTCGGGTCAAGCGGTGGTGATGGCCACAAATACCGGTGAGTCAGCGCAGGTGGTGACCGTGGAAGTCGGCGGGACGACGGCCACTCACACCATGGAACGTGGCGACGTTGCCACGTTCGTGTTCGACCGGTAGCCCACAACCGTTACTGGGGATCTCGACCAATCAGAGAAGAACGTTCACCTGCCGGTAACCTGTTGGAGGTCTTTGTGTTGTCCGTCCGACATGTTTACGTGTGAGCCGACGTGCAGAGCCATAACGAAAGGTTTTACCGATGATTCTGCGACAGCGCCGCCGATCCCTCACGACTGCTCTCGCCGTGGTCACCACAGCCGCCGTCCTGTCAGGATGCGCCGTGAATGAGCAGGGTGATACTCCCAGCGACCTCTTCGGCACCATCGATGCCGCCGGCTCCTCCGCTCAATCGGCTGCTCAAGACGTATGGATCTCCAACTTTCAGCGCCAGAATGCGGGCGTCACCATCAACTACGACCCGTCTGGTTCTGGCGCGGGGCGCGAGCAGTTTCTCGGCGGCGGCGTTGACTTCGCAGGGTCCGACTCCGCACTGAGCGAAGAGGAGCTTGCTGGGGAGTTCCTCGCGTGCGCTGAGGGCTCACAGGCCATCGACCTCCCGGTGTATGTGTCCCCTTTGGTCTTGGTCTTCAACGTTGAAGGTCTCGACACCCTGCGCCTCGACGGGGCCTCGATTGCCGGCATCTTCGCTGGCACAATCACCCGATGGAACGATCCTGCTCTCGTCGCTCTGAACGACGGCGCAGCACTTCCCGACGCCGCGATCACGGCTGTGCACCGTTCCGACGACTCCGGCACCACCAAAAACTTCACCGACTACCTGTTCCAGAACGCCCCCGATGTGTGGCCGTATGAGGCCTCCGACACGTTCCCGGTTGGCGGTGGCGAAGCCGCCCAGGGCAACTCTGGTGTGATCAACGCCGTCTCCGGAGGTGTCAACACCATTGGATATGCGGATGCCTCCCGCGCGGAAGGGTTAGACGTTGCAGAACTGAAGGTAGGCAGCGAGTTTGTGGCGTACTCAGCCGAGGCTGCCGCCGCCATCATCGACGCGTCCCCTCTGGAAGAGCGTGAGAACCCCAATGACATCGTGGTCAACGTTGACCGCACCAGCCAGGCTGCCGGTGTGTACCCTCTTGTTCTGGTCAGCTACCTGATTGCCTGCGAGCAGTACACCAACAGCGAGGTTGCCGACGTCATCAAGGCGTACCTAACCTACGTGGCCACGGATGGCCAGCAGGATGCCGCAGACAGTGCCGGCTCAGCCGCGCTTTCGGCAGAGTTCTCTGAGAAGGTCCTCGCTTCGATCGAGACCAT
The DNA here is from genome assembly GCA_036008825.1 of Glaciihabitans sp. Classification (GTDB taxonomy): domain Bacteria; phylum Actinomycetota; class Actinomycetes; order Actinomycetales; family Microbacteriaceae; genus Glaciihabitans. Next base: position 7,986 of record DASYMY010000679.1, on the reverse strand, counting down.
TCAGTAAAACCTTGCCCTTCGTCCCCGCAGACAGGGTTTGCGGCAGAACCACCAGAATTGGTGGCTGCTTTACACATGTACAACGGTGTCTGGTCGGCACACTGGCACTGCGGGGATTTCTGGTGCGCCGCTTTCCTAGAAGCGTTTGCCGCCAGCACAGCGAGACAGACTCGAACGTGCCCCGCAAGAGGGGACAGCAGTGAGCACCACACCCGAGCAGTCGCCCCGACGACGTCGCCAATGGGGAACGGACAAAGATACAACCCCACAACCAGCGGTACACCCGATACCGTCAACCATCAGGGTTGCCCGCGCCCGTATCGCGGTGACCTTTGTGGTGGTCCTCTGGCTCTTCTACCTTGTCACCGTTGTTGTCGCCCTCGCCCGCGGTGGAGCGCTGGCCAATTCCACACAACTGGTCACCACCATCACCTTTTTGGTGTCCGTTTCGCTCCTCACCTTCTCCGCCTGTATGTATCTACTGGCCCGCTCAGCGGCATTGCCGCGGTTCGCAGCCCACCGCCGTGCACGACGAATCGCCCTCGATGAACACATAAGCCAGATGGAGCGGATGCCACAGTCCGCGGCCAGTGAGCAGGGCACCCCGAGCGACCCACGCTTGGTCGCATTGCTGCCGTCCCGTTCGGAAGATCCCGAAATGGTACTGATGTCGTTGTGGTCCGTCGCGTTGCAGGAGTTCCCGAACCTGCACGTTGTGCTGCTCCTCGACGACGACCCTGACCCCGCCGACCCAGCTGACCGGGAATCGTTGGAGCGTAGCCGCATGCTGGCAGCCGAGATCATGATGGAACTACAGCCCATTCGCGCCCGCATTGAAGCAGCCTCCGCTCGATTGCGCGGCTCCGGCTCCGGAGATGGTGAACCGCTGAGCGCGATCCAGGCGACAGAATTGGTAATGCGTGAGCATGCAGCCGCAGCGCAATGGCTTCGAGCCCGAGCAGACGCCGCACCGCTGCACAGCCACGTTGACGTGTTTTACGTCAACCATGTGCTTCGAGGACTCGCTACAAGCCTTGACGCAACTGCCGCCGCCCTGCACACCGCGGTCGAAAATGGCGAGTCTCCCCTGCCTCACGGGCGGGCCGAACAGGTGCTCGCGCGACTGGTCAACATTTTCTCCGTAGAGATGAGTGTGTTCGAGCGCAAACGGTACAACTCCCTGTCGCACGCCCCAAATAAGGCGATGAACCTGAACAGCTACCTCGGTCTTCTCGGCGGCCAGTACCGGGAGCAGCACACCGGATACGGTTTATCACTGGTTCCCGTCAGCGACGCCGAGGCTGCACGTTCCGACCCGTCGGAGATCATCACCGCCCCCAACAGCGAATATGTACTGACCCTCGACGCCGACTCGATGATCCTCCCCGAATACTGTTTGCGTCTGCTTCACCTCCTCGACCACCCCGACAACAACCGAATCGCTGTAGCCCAAACGCCCTACTCGGCCTATCGAGGAGCGCCCACTCGGGTGGAACGCCTCTCCGGAGCGACAACAGATCTTCAGCACATCGTGCATCAGGGGCTCACGGCGTTCGGGGCAACCTACTGGGTGGGAGCCAACGCTGTACTGCGGCGATCCGCGCTCGAGGACATCCGCCGCGAAACAACGGAGGACGGTGTGCGAGTGGTGCGCTTTATCTCTGACCGCACGGTTATCGAAGACACCGAGTCGAGCATCGAAATCGCCGCACACGGCTGGTCGCTGATGAACTACCCGGAGCGGCTCAGCTACAGCGCAACACCACCCGACTTCGGAACACTGGTTATTCAACGACGACGATGGGCAGACGGTGGCCTGCTGATTCTGCCGAGGCTGAGTGAGCTTATTGTCAGCCGCCGCAGACAAGGGACACCGTTGCGGATGACGGAGAAGATGCTGCGGGCCAACTATTTGGGTTCCATCACCTGGGTCACCCTCGGACTGCTTGCAGTGTTGAGTCTCAACCCGCTGGGCGGTCAGCTGATTACGATCCAGCTGCTGCTGATCGCGGTGCCGTACTTCATCGAAATGGCCTCTGACCTTCGTTACCTGGGCTACCGCCGGCGCGATGTCTTGGGTATTTATGGCCTGAACCTTCTGTTGCTTCCGGTGAACTTGGCAGGCACGCTCGCCTCACTCTGGCACGCGCTGACGGGCAGGAAAGCACGTTTTATGCGCACACCCAAAGTGAGCACCCGCACCCCCACCCCCGCGTTGTACATCGTGGCCCCGCTGTTGATTGCCGCCGGCGCGACCATCATCGCTCTGCGCGCAGGATTTGCTGCAGACTGGGGGACCACAACATTCGCCAGCTTTACGGCGGGGGCCACACTGTGGGCGATCGCCCGGCTCATCGGCATCCGCCATGCTCTCAGCGATCTGTGGTTTGGCTGGATGAATTGGATCTGGGTTGATTCACCTCGCCCGGCAGAGGCAGTACCCAGCCACGTTCCCGTCTGGTTGTCTGTAGTGGACGATGGTCCGCTTGAAACCATTGGGGCTCTCCGATGAGCGGAATTCGCGCTCGCGCCACCTCACGCTTCGCCGGCCGAAATCTATCGCTGGGTCGGATCATCGTCAGCGTGATCGCGATGGTACTCATTCCCGCCTCCGTCGCCGCAGCCACCGGTCTGATTTCCCTGCCGCAACCGGTGCAGGGTGCAACGGCTGAGCAACGGTGGTTCGCCAGCTATTACGACGTCACCCTCGAGTCGGGAGCCCAACTGGCTCGCAGTCCGCTGGGCATCTCCGAAGGAGGCGCCGTCCTCGCCTTTGTGGTGGCAGCAGATGACAACGACTGCACACCCACCTGGGGCAAAACGTACACTCTCGACGACGCAGCGGTGACCTTCGAACTCGACCGCCGGGTCGAGCGGATGCGACGTGAAGGTCAACCGTTGGCTGTATCGTTTGGCGGGGCAATCAACACCGAGCTTGCCACCGCCTGTGAGGATGTTGACGAACTAGCGGATGCCTATCGCACGGTGATGGATCGGTACAGCATCACCGTGATGGACCTCGACATCGAAGGCGAAATGTTGCTCGATGAGGCCGCCACGATTCGGCGCGCGAAGGCTATTGCCCAACTTCAGAATGACTATCAGGCGGATGACTCTTCCCTCGACGTGTGGCTCACCCTCCCCGTTGCACCAAACGGGCTCACGGCAGACGGACTCGCCCAGGTTGAGCAGATGCTTGAGGCAGGCGTTACCCTCACCGGCGTCAACGTCATGACCATGAACTACGGGACCGACGGCACCGTTGCCCCACAGTCATCCCTGAGTATCGACGCCCTCGAAGCCACTGCAGCGCAGCTGGCGGATATGTGGCGAACCCAGGAAGCCGTTTTGCCTGCTGGCGGGGTCTGGCAATTGCTGGGGGCGACACCCATGATTGGCCGCAACGACGTGGAAGGTGAAGTGTTCACCATCGACGACGCCCACATTCTCAACGAATTCGCTGCAGCGAAGGGGGTGGCTCGCCTGTCGATGTGGTCGCTCAACCGCGACCAAACCTGCGGCAGCAACTATCCCAATGTCGACATCGTTGCCACCTCCTGCAGCGGCATTGAGCAGGCGGGAGAAAGCTTCGCCGCGCATCTCGCCGAAGGCTATGAAGGAACACCCTCCGGGCAGACACCGTCCTCAGAACACTTTGAGGTTGTCGAAGATGCTCCCGAGACCAGCCCGTTCCCCATCTGGTCGTCACGCTCGTATTACTCGGCGGGAGTGACGGTGGTGTGGAATGGTTCGGTCTACGTCTCGAAGTGGTGGAACGAGGACGGCCCAACACCAGACGATCCCACACTTGACGTTGACGGCTCCGCATGGACCTATCTCGGCCCTGTGCTCGAGGACGAGCATCCGTTCGCGCTCCCCCAACTGGAGCCAGGCACCTATCCCGAATGGGAGGAATTGGTGCTCTACGACCAAGGCGATCGAGTGATGTTCGATGGCAGTGGTTACGAAGCTCGATGGTGGTCACAAGGCAAAAGTCCTGACCGATCAGTGCTCGACCGAGATTATTCGCCGTGGAAGCTCATCACCGAACCGTGAGCTGAGCGGCCGGATCGAATTGAATGTGCCGAGAGTCGACCGTGACGCTGGCGGCGCTCTCACGTCCAGGAGGCGACAGCCGACCAACAACATGAGTGTGTGCCGCGGAAGTGGCCGCGGCCATCCACAGCAGGATGGGGTCAATGAGTTGCTCGTCGATCTCTCCCCCGCTGTCGTCCAAAAGCAGAACGTCAACTCCGCGTGCACGCGCAGCGGCCACCGCCGAGGTCAGCGGTTCGCGAGCGAGCACACCAGCTCGGAGTCCGTCGCGCAGTTCCCCTTCACAACGCGCGTACTCGCGGCGTTGCCGCTCGGTGGCTTCCTCACCCGCCCCAATTTCTTCCAACAGCGGCACAACGGTGCGGGCAAGTTCAGCTACCCGCGCGGTGAGCTCCGAACGCGCGGCGATGCTCCAGCTCTCCCGCTCAGCGGAGGCGAGAGCATCCCCGTGCAAGTCGATGATTCGTCGTTGCATTCGCTCGACGACCATCATCAGCGCAACAGCAGATCCCACAACCACTAGCGGCCGTGCGGTGACCTGAATGATTTGACCGATTGGCGCCCCGGCGGCAGTGCCAGCCACAACAAGCACCACAATAACAACGCCGGCACTGACTAATGCCACGGTGATTCGCTGCCGAAGAGCGAGCGCTACCAGCAAAAAAGAAAACGCTACAGCGAACCACATTCCGCCGTAAGTAAACGCCATGCCATACGTCAGATGAGCGGATGCCACACCGGCGGCGAGACCTCCGCACACCAGAGCCACTACGACTGTGGTGCGACCGCGGCTGGGCCTGCGCTGCGGCGAGCGTCGCAGAATCTCTCCCGCCAGCAGGGTTGTTGCGAGCATTGAATACTGCAGCGGCCAGGAGCCGGGCACCGCAATAGACGCGAGCACAGCGCTGACGACCTGGGTGATGACGTACACGACAGCGATGACAAGTACCCCCTCGCGCAGCGCGCCGCGACCTACCCAAACCGGCAGTTCCCGTGCGGGAGGAGTTGTGCAGCGCAAACGCACCGTGGTGCCGCGCCCTAGTTCCGATTCGACGTCGGCATGCCCTCCAGCGACACGAGACATCCGCCCCACAATGCTTTGCCTAATTCCCAACCGGTCATCCGCGATCGTGGTGGGGTCGAAACCGGGTCCGTCGTCGGTGATATCTACAACGATCTCTTGGATCGTATGTGTGAGTACCACGCGGCGCACTGCGTTAGGAGCATGTTGCACGCTATTACGCAGGGCCTGTCGGGTCGCCCCAATCAAGGCCTCATCCATCACTGCGGTGGACGACACCGTTGAGCGCCCCCGCATCATGAAGGTAGCTCCGTACTGTCGCGCTTCATCCGTCAAAGCCACCGACAGAGTTACCGACTCCTGAGCCTGTTCGTCGGCCAACCGTCTCACCATGGACGCCGCGTTAAGTGCTTGTGCGGCCAATCGACTTCGCGGCACTGGCAGGCCGGACGCGGCGAGCGTAAGGGTGGCAAGCACCTCATCGTGCACCAGTGCTGCTGCGCGCGTGCGAGCGGCGAAACGTCCCTGTTCAGCGGATTCGCGCGCCACCGCGGCAGTCGTTGTGGCCGCCGCGGCATCTAAGCCCCGACCGACGGTCAGCATATGGTCACCAATCACGCAGATCACTGCGCCGGTAAACATTGCTTGAAAGTCGTTGACAGCGCCGTCGAGATCCAGCCCACCGAAGAGGGACCTAAAAGCGAGGCTTGCCGTAAATCCAGCAAGCACCGTTGCCCACGCCACGGTGCGACCGCCGGCCACCAGCGCCGCCGCCGCTGCAGCGCCCGTCGCCGATAGCGTCCAGGGGATTCGGTCAATGCCTTCTGCTGGGACGGAAATCGGAAAGGTGACCAGCGTGGCCCAGTACGCGACGACCGCAATGATGGCAAGGATACGAACCGTAAAGTCGGAGGATCTACCGGCTACCAGGCCAGTCACAACTGTCACTGCGGCTGCGAACCAGGAGATGCTTTCGGCCCAGAGGGGGAAGTTTTCTTGTCTTCCCTGAGAGACAAAAGCGAGGTGAACGGTAACGACAATCACCATCAGCAACGCGGAGGCGACAACGAGGATACGGCGAGTGGAGCGTTCGCCAACACCAATCTCAGTCACGTCGCGGTGCCTGCACGTAGCCGTCCTCGATGCTGCGCTGATACAGCTCGATTTTTGTCGCAGCGGGGCGGCCAAGCTGATGGTAGACCGATCGGATGCGACGCAGATGGTCGTTGACCGTGTTCTCGGAGATAAAGAGTTGCTCAGCAACTCCTCGAGCGCCCAGACCAGACGCGTACAGTCCCAAAACTTCGCGTTCTCTCGCGGTGAGCGGTGCACCCGCCAGCAATGGGTCAGTGTCCAACGCCGAAGCCCATTCGGTGGTGGGCACGAGGTCTCCCTGCGCGGCGGTGAGAAGCGCCTGCACTAGAGCCTCCCGGGGTGTGGACTTCCGCACAATGCCCAGCACTTCTGATCGCGAAGCGTTACGGACCAGATACGGATCTTCGCCAGAGGTCAACACAAGCACGTTGGCACCCCACTCGCGGATACGGTGAACGTTATGTCCCGGTTCCGTGCCATCGCGCAGGCTCAAGTCCAGGAGAACGAGGTCAGCATCGTGCATCCGTTTGACCAGTTCGGTCACCGTTGCAGCGTGACGCACAAACACTAGCCCCTCGGTTGCCTCAATCATGTTCTGAACGGCGATGCCAACCAGTTCGTGATCGTCAACCACCGCGACTCTGACCATCGCCGTCATCCGCGCTCCCCCGTGTGTAGAGTCATCCGCCCGTGCATTGATCCAATCGTGGCCGCACGCTTTGGACCAACGAATCACCGCAATCTTAGCGGCGGAGGCAGCCTCACTTGATGCAAATTCATAGACCTGGGCGGGCGCGTACGACATCGCACACGGCAGATCGGCGCCACACAGCCGCTCGACCAGTCTCGGCGGGGCTCGGCCACAGCTGGAAGCTCAACAGTCGCGTGATAGTGACCTCGATGGTGGAGATGCGGGGAATTGAACCCCGGTCCACTGCTGTAATTCCACGCCTTCTACGGGTGTAGCTTGTGCAGACGTTCTACTTGGCTCTGATCTTTGCCACAAGCACCTAGATCAACAAGCCCAGCCCTAGTTTAAGTCCCGCGCAGCCCTAAGGCGTAACTGTGCAGCAATCTCTCTAAATTGCGCCGGCACCCGGGTAGAGAGCATCCCCGGACCGACGGACTTCTTTAGTGCGCTCGCTTAGGCAGCGAGGGCGAAGTCAGTGCGCTTGGAATCGGCACTTATAGTTTGCAGAGATCGTTTACGAGATAACCCTGCATCCTCGACCCGCTTCTCGTAGTTTTGCAGGCAATGTCGAAACCGATCATCCCCATGCGCACTACCGATGATTCGTCAGAATCAGTGGAGCGGGTCACTATCACGCGCTGTTGAGTTGTCAATCGCCACATCTCTTTCGAAGTGCAGCCCTCTATTATACGACAATGAACGAGACAATCATCAGCGTGCGCGGCGAATTCTCAGCTCACTATCCCGCAGAGAGAGCAACCGTACACGCGGATGTCAGCAGCGACGGTCCCGACCGTCAAACAGTTTTTGATGCCGCAACGGCTGCGGTCGCCTCGGTCGCCGCACTTACTACTCCCATGCACAACGCTACAGACGGACCGATAACCGAATGGTCCTCGGATACGGTGAGTGTGTGGAGTGATCGTCCCTGGAATGCGGAGGGCGCTCAGCTCCCCCTCGTGTATCACGCTCGCATTGGTGTTACTGCCCAGTTCAGCGATTTCAGCGCGCTCGCCCGCTGGATCGAGGGCGCCCTCGCGATCGACGGAGTTGGTGTTACAGCGGTCGACTGGACACTTACCGCAGGAAGAACCACCACCGTCACCGCAGAGGTGTGCTCCCG
>DASYMY010000678.1:0-1788 GCA_036008825.1 Glaciihabitans sp. | reverse complement strand
CAGCGGCGTCAATGTGGATGGGGGCACGGTGAGGATCGCCAGCGGCGGGAGCCTTTCGATCGGGAGCGGCGCTTCGAACAATCTTCGCGTCGGTCTGAACACGAGCACGACCGGCAGCTCCGGCACGACGACGGGAACCCTCGACGCGTCGGCGGCTGCTAGCCTCACCGTCAACGTCGCGAATGTTCAGGTCGGCGTCGCGGGCTCCGGCCGTCCGGGTGTTGGGACGCTTTTGCTGCCTTCAAGCAGCACCATCACCGCGACTTCATCGTTTGTCGTCGGCACCAGCGGTAATGCGTTTAACGCGGGAACGTCGTCCGTCACGACGGCGGCCGGCGCCGGCACCACGACGCTCCGTACACCCAGCATGACCGTGGGCGGGAACAAGAGCGTCGGTGCGCTCACACTTGGCGCGGGCAGCACATGGGATGTCGCCGGCATTGGAGGCGGTCGCGCAGCGCTCACCATTGGCAGCACCTCTGCTGGTGGCGGTAGCGGGGCGTGGAGCGGAAACCTTGACGCCTCAGCGGGTACGTTCATCGCCAGCCTGAGCAGCCTCACCATTGGAAATCGCTCTGTCACCAGTTCGACCGCGAACGTGGCTGCCACGCTCACGCTTGGCAACAGTACGTCGAACCACCTTGACATCCTCGGAGCCAGTACGGCCACCACCGGCGTGGTGAATATCGGGCGCTCGTTCGGCGGCACGACTGGCGGGTCAGCGACGGGCATCCTGACTATCGGCAATCTCGACTCGAGCAGTCAGATCGTCGATACCAACAACGGCACCGCAATTCTGCTGGGCACCGCCGCCGGGGGCATCCCCGCCAGCGGCACCCTCAACCTGAACGGCGGCACGCTCACCATCGCCACGAGCGGGCTTGCGATCACCGGCGGTGGGAGCACCAGTGTCGTGAACTTTAACGGCGGCACGCTCAAAGCCGGAGCCTCCAGCGCCAACTGGATCAGCAATCTCTCCACCGCCAATATTGCCGGTGGCGCACGGTTCCACACGAATGGCTTCAACATCAACATCCCCCAGCCTTTGTCCGGGACCGGCGGATTGACGAAGCTCGGCACCGGGATTCTCACCCTGAGCGGGGCCAGTGGCTATACCGGACCGACCAGCGTCGACGCCGGCGAATTGAACCTCACCGGCTCCGTCGCGTCCAACATCACCGTCAACAATGGCGCTGTGCTGAACGGTGAAGGTTCCACCAGCGCCTCGCTCAACTTCAGCGGAGCCAGCAAGCTGTTCTTCGACCCCAGCACCGGCGGGAGCTTCAACGCCAATACGGTCAACGGCGCCGGCGGTACGGTTGAAGTGCTGGCCAGCAATGGCACGAACGGTACCGGTATTCTCGTGCTCAACGCTCCCGGCGGCATTACGGGTGTGCCGAATACCAATTTCGTTTTCAATACGCGCGGCTCGATCTACCTGGGCGGCGGCGGCACCCAGTTGCTGGTGGACAAGCTCCCCGGCGCGTTGCTGACGTGGAAAGGAAATCAACCCAATCCCACGTTCTGGGACATCCGAACCACGTCCAACTGGGATAACGGCGGCAGCCCGGATCAGTTCTACAACGCCGACGACGTTCTGCTCGACGATACGGCAACATCATTCACCGTCGCGGTCCAGCCGACCTCCCTCGCACCCAACAGCGTGACATTCAACAACTCGTCAAACGCCTACACCGTGCAGGGCGGGGCGATCGCCGGCGCAGCGAGCGTGACAAAAAACGGTAGCAACGTCGTCATCATCGCCAACGACAACACCTATACCGGCGG
>DASYMY010000677.1:0-6002 GCA_036008825.1 Glaciihabitans sp. | reverse complement strand
CATCATTGCCCGCCCCGGAGAAATTGAAGCTGGACTGGTGGTCGCCTTTCTTGGCGCCCCCGTGCTCATTGCCCTGGTACGCCGCGTGAAATTGGCTGGCCTCTAATGCGCTCGAGAACAACGACCGACGCCGACACCGTCCAGCCGGCTGACCTCGTTATTGCAGCTCGCACTTTCCGTGTCCGTCGAGAACGCCGCATCATTCTGATCCTCACTGCAGCGGTAGTCATTGTTTCCGCCGTCACCCTCGCCGTTGGCGCCTATTCGCTCAGCATCCCCGACCTCTTCCGAACCCTACTGGGGATGGGCTCCGGCAGTGACAACTTCATCGTGCTGAGGCTGCGTTTACCCCGGCTGGTGATGGCGATCCTGGTAGGTGTCGCGTTTGCCTTGGCCGGAGCACTCTTCCAAGCGATTCTGCGCAACCCGCTCGCCAGCCCTGACGTAATAGGTGTGACCGGCGGAGCCAGCGCCGCGGCCGTTTACGGACTTCTCGTTTTGGGCCTGGGTTCCGCGGCTACCTCAGCAATGGCGTTTGGGGGAGCCGTCATTGTGGCATCCGCTATCTATCTTCTGGCGTGGCGCGGGGGAGTGATGGGGTACCGCTTTGTGCTGATCGGCGTTGGTATCGCGTTTATGGTGCAGGGGCTTCTGGCGTACCTGCTCAGTCGCGCTGATCTGCCCAACGCGCAAGATGCGCTCACCTGGTTGGTAGGCAGCGTTAGCGGTGCGCGCTGGAGCGACATCACTATCGTGGCCGTTTTGCTTGCCGCTCTGCTACCGATTGTGCGGGTGCTCTCTGGCCAGCTGCGGATGCTGCAACTCGGCGATGACGCCGCCAGCAGTCTGGGGGTGCGCTCTGAGCGAGCCCGGTTGGCTCTGCTCGCGGTTGCAGTTGCTTTCGCCGCTATCGCGACGGCTGCTGTTGGTCCGTTGGCCTTTGTCGCGTTTGTCTCCGCACCAATTGCCCGTCGAATGCTCGGTACGGGTGGTCTGGCGTTGATCACGTCGGCGCTGGTTGGTGTGTTGATCACGGTCACGGCAGACTTCGTTGCGCAACATCTGCTCCCGGGTGATCTGCAGTTGCCCGCCGGAATTATCACGGGTGCTATTGGTGCCCCCTATTTGCTGTGGTTGCTCGCGACCTCGAATAAAACGGGAAAGGGCGCGTAATGACTACCACCGCCGCTCAGCACGAGTTCCGCGCTACCGATCTCAGCCTCGGCTACGACGGACGGCGCATCGTTGATTCGCTCAGCCTCGACATCGCTCCAGGCAAGGTGACGGTGATTGTGGGCGCCAACGCGTCAGGCAAGTCGACCCTGCTGCGCGGAATCGCCCGCCTGCTACGCCCGGAAGGTGGCACCGTCACCCTTGACGGCGTTGACATCAATACCGTTGCGAGCAAAAAGGTCGCCGCCATTGTTGGCCTGCTGCCGCAGCAGCCGATCGCTCCGGACGGTATTTCGGTGAGCGACCTCGTTGGTCGCGGGCGTTACCCGCATCAGGGCTGGTTTCGTCAGTGGAGCAGCGACGACGACACCATTGTTGCCGAGGCAATGAAAGCTACCGACACTTTGGAGCTCGCGGCCAGACCCCTCGACGAACTCTCGGGTGGGCAACGTCAACGTGTGTGGATTGCAATGGCGCTGGCGCAAAACCCTGACATCCTGCTGCTGGATGAACCCACGACCTTCCTCGATGTAACCCACCAAATTGAGGTGCTTGACCTCTTGCTGGAGCTCAACCGCCAGCGTGGAACCACGGTGGTGATGGTGTTGCACGACCTCAATCTCGCCGCTCGTTACGCGGACCGACTCGTGGTGATGCAAAGTGGGCGCATCCTCGCCAACGGTGCCCCCGCTGAGACCCTCACGGAGCAGGTTGTGCGGGAGGCTTTTGGCCTGCACGCGCGCATTGTGGCGGACCCGGTGTGTGGGTCTCCCATGGTTGTTCCCTTCGGCCGGTTCCACGGCAGCAGCTAACCCGCTATATTAGGTAAGCCTGCCCTAAACTGCTGATCACCGTGTGGTGATTGGTTGTCTCATCTCTTTCACGAATCCGGAGACCTCTGTGTCACGTCGATCCATTCACACCCTCGCGGCATCCGCCGTTGTTGTAGTCCTCGCGCTCAGCGGATGTGCTGCTGCCAGCGACGACACCGAGGGTGAGAGCGCCGCCTCCGGCGCATTCCCCGTCACCATCGACCATGCCTTTGGGGAAAGTGTGATTGACGCAGAACCCGAACGTGTTGTTGCACTTGGCTGGTCCAGTGCGGATGCAGCGATTGCGATGGGGGTCATTCCTGTCGCTATTCCGTTCCAGTCATACGGTGGCGACGAGAACGGTGTGCTCCCATGGATCGCTGAGGCACTCGAGGAGCAGGGTGCTGAGACTCCCATTGTGCTGCCGGATTCGCAGGAGCCGCCCTACGAGGACATCGCCAACGCCGCCCCCGACGTGATTCTGGCCAGCTACTCGGGTATCACCGAGGAGCAGTACGACCTGCTGAGTGAGATTGCACCAGTTGTTGCCTACCCCGAAGAGGCCTGGTCCACCCCGTGGCGTGAAGTCATCGAGATCACCGGCACCGCACTGGGCAAAGAAGACGAAGCCGCTGACGTGCTTGAGGGTATCGACACCGAGATTGCCGACGCAGCTGCGGCGCACCCCGAGTTCGAAGGCAAAAGTATCGCGCTGGTCTCCGACGCTGCTGGAACGTTCTACGTTTACAAAAAGGAAGACCCCCGTGTTGACTTCACCCTCGATCTTGGGTTTGTCAACGCTCCCAGTGTTGACGAGTTGGCCAACGGTGATTCCAGCTTCTTCTACACGCTCAGCTACGAAGAACTCGACAAACTGACCAGCGACGTTCTGGTGAACTTCGGCACCACCCAGGAGGAATCCGACGCGTTCTTGAGCGCAGGTTACGCCCAGGCCATGCCGCAGGTCGCCGCCGGGGCCGTGGCCTCACCGGTGGGAGCAGAGTTCATCGCTTCGGTCTCGCCTCCCACAGCGTTGTCGCTGACCTGGGGCCTCGACGACTACGTTGCACTCCTGTCAGACGCCGTTGCGGCCGCTGACGCCAACTAACCCAGACACGAAAATACAACAGCGGGCGTCCCTTGAGGGGGACGCCCGCTGTTTGTGTAGTGCGGCTCACTAGGCCAAAGCCTGGGCTGCGAAGTTAGTCCTGGTCGGGCGTCTTCGCGTCGTCTGAACGACGCAAACGGTCGCGCGCTTCCGGCGCTGACGACGGGTCGCTTGACGGGGTCAGCTTCTCACGGGCGAAGGTCACGGTTTCGACCAGCATGGCCATCCGCTCTTCCTCCGTTTTTGCTTTTCGGGTGTTGATCTCGGCAACAACCGATCCGCTCCACCCTTCACGCACGAGGTACTCGAGAACTTCGGCCACAGGTTCGCTGCCGCGGCCAGGAAGAAGGTGCTCGTCAAAGATTTTGCCTTCGTCCATTGACCCCGTGCCGTCGCAGAGGTGGACGTGACGCAGTTTGGTGCCCATGGCGATGGCCAACTCGAGCGAGTCGCGGCCAGCGAGGGAGGCGTGAGAGAAGTCGATGGTCATCGAATCCACGTCCATCAGGGTGGGATCGGAGCTGGGCGCGTATGCCTTCAGGCTGCGTCCACGCACTTTCCACGGGAACATGTTCTCGACCGCGATCTCGACCTCGTACTTATTGGCGGTCTGACGCACAATACGTTCGAAGTCGCGCGCGTAGGCGGCTTGCCAACGAAACGGCGGATGCACCACCACCGAGTCCGCACCAACAGCGCGGGCCAGTTCAGCGGATTTCTCCAACTTCACCTGGGGGTCCCTGCCCCACACAAAGTGGGTGAGGAGAAGCACGGGCGCGTGAATGGACAGCACCGGAATGCCGTACTGCTCAACAAGCGCGCGCAGCCCATCGGCGTCTTGGGTGGCCGCGTCATTGGTCACCATAATCTCGACGCCGTCGTATCCCGCTTCGTGAGCTAGCCGGAAAGCGTGCTCAGGAGGCAGGGGATAGACAGAGGTAGTGCTCATGCCAACTCGGATCATTGAACAGAGTCTATTCACCCTGTCTGAACAGCGGATGTCTTCTCCCGGAAAGTCGGGCATCTTTCTGCTGCTGGTAACGTGGAGAGGGCTTACCGGACATGGTGTGCGCACAGGGGTCCGATCGGAGCAGTCCAAAACATGACAGAGCAGCAGAACTCAAACTACGACTTTGTGGTCCTTTCTAACCGTCTGCCCGTCGACCGGGTTATTGACGCAGAGGGCAACGCTTCGTGGCGCCATTCCCCTGGCGGGCTTGTCACGGCATTGGAGCCAGTGATGCAGGCCGCCGAGGGTGCTTGGGTGGGCTGGGCCGGTCAACCTGACCTTGAATTTGAGCCGTTCGAGAGCGACGGAATTCACGTGGTTCCCGTTCGTCTGAGCGGCGAAGATGTCGAAAACTACTACGAGGGTTTCAGTAACGACACCCTGTGGCCGCTCTACCACGATGTCATCGCACCGCCCACATACCATCGGGACTGGTGGGACTCCTATGTGGAAGTGAACCAACGATTTGCGGATGCCGCAGTCGCTATCAGTGCTCCCGGAGCTGTGGTGTGGGTGCAGGACTACCAGCTTCAGTTGGTACCCAAAATGCTGCGCACCGCACGACCTGACCTGACCATCGGGTTCTTCAACCACATCCCGTTTCCCCCGTACGGCATCTACTCGCAGCTGCCCTGGCGTAAACAAATCATTGAGGGTCTTCTCGGAGCCGACGTTATTGGGTTCCAGCGCGTTGCTGACGCCGGCAACTTTTCGCGTGCCGTTCGACGCCTCCTCGGCTACGTCACTAAAACCACCAACATTGAGGTGCCGGGTGACACTCCGCGCACCGTCATTGCCAAAGCGTTCCCCATCTCAATTGATTCGGCCAGTTTCGAAGAACTCGCACGGCAGCCAGAGATCCAGGCCCGTGCACAGGAGATTCGTGAAGGCCTCGGCAATCCCAAAACGATTATGTTGGGCGTCGACCGCCTCGACTACACCAAGGGAATCCACCACCGCCTGAAGGCATATGGCGAACTGCTCGCCGATGGTCGCATCGAAGTGGAAGACGCCACCCTGGTTCAGGTTGCGAGCCCCAGCCGCGAACGCGTTCAGGCCTACATGCAGCTGCGCGACGAAATCGAACTCACGGTCGGTCGTATCAACGGTGACTTTGCGACCATCAGCCACACCGCTATCAGCTACCACCACCACGGATACCCACGCGAAGAGATGGTCGCTCTGTATCTAGCCGCGGATGTGATGCTTGTCACCGCACTGCGCGACGGTATGAACCTTGTTGCCAAAGAGTACGTTGCCAGTCGATTCGACGAGGGCGGAGTGCTGCTATTGAGCGAGTTCACCGGGGCATCCGACGAGCTGAAAAAGGCCCTGCGCATCAACCCGCACGATATTGACGGGCTCAAGGACTCCATTATCCAGGCCATCGAAATGCCCAAAAGCGAGCAGCGCAAGCGCATGCGCACCATGCGCAAACAGGTTTTGCACAACGACGTTGCTCGCTGGTCGATTGACTTCCTGAGCGCGCTGCGTAAAGCAGCCAACGCTGAGCCAGAAGCCGAAAACCCCGACACCGCTGCACCGCTGGGTGAGCTGGGGTCGACCATCGACAGGATCCGCCGACCGTGAGCGCAAGTGAAAAAGGGCTCAGTCGCGAACTCGTCGGAGCCCTCAACGAATTAGCTCGGGTGAGGCGGCTTTTGGTCGCACTCGACTTTGATGGCACTCTCGCCCCAGAAGTGGATGACCCCGAAAAAGCGCGCGCTATTCCTGAGGCGCGCGCGGCGGTACTGAGTTTGCTTGCCTTGCCCAATACTCGTGTAGCCATGGTCTCCGGGCGTGCGCTGGCCAGCTTGGAAGCGGTCACCGATCTGCCCGACAACACTCTGCTGGTGGGCTCTCACGGTATCGAAATCAGACTCGACAGCCCCGACGATCA
>DASYMY010000676.1:0-3525 GCA_036008825.1 Glaciihabitans sp. | reverse complement strand
CGGCACACCGAACCCTTCTTCGAGCACTACGCCCCCACGCCCATCCAGCATGACGGTGCAACGGTGCACGTCTTTATGGGGTCGCTGCTCGGTCAGGTCTCTACCGCCACCACGTATACCCCACTGGTGGGTGCGCAGATTGATATTCCGGCGCAGAGCACCGTGCGCATTCCGCTTGATGCTGAGTTCGAGTACGGGGTTCTGCTCGATTCGGGCGAGCTGAGTGGCAACGGGCATCCGATTCCCGTTGATAACCTCGCCTACTTCGCACCGGGATCACGCGAGCTCACGCTCAGCGCAGGAGAAACACCCGTGCGGATGCTTCTGATCGGCGGTGAACCGCTCCGCGAGAGCATCGTGATGTGGTGGAACTTCATTGGCCGCAGCCACGACGAAATCGTGGAGTACCGGGCGAGGTGGCAGGCTGAGGTGATCGAAACCAGCTCAAACGCTGGAGCGGATGCCTCATCGCTCGGCCGCTTCGGACATGTCGAGGGTTATCCGGGAGCGGCTCTGCCTGCTCCGGTAATGCCCAACGTGCGGTTGCGTCCGCGGGACTAGTCCTCGGAACTAAAGGCGGCGCCTTACGGAACGGGCGTCTCGTCTGCTTTGGCGCGCTCTTCGGCCTCAATTTTGGAGTACACGGAACGCTCCGTGCGGTCGGCACGGAAGATGGCACGCATGGCGAACCAGAAGATGAGCCCAACCAGAATGGTGGGGGTCACCGAGAAGATGGCGTTGGACCAGAAATCTTGGGGCACGTCAGCAGCCTAACTCGCCCGCATCAACGATTGCCTGTGAGTGTGAGCACGGCGACGAGCGCGATCATGCCCACCAGAGCCGCCGCCACAATCCAGCGCGAGAATCGACGGTTCATTAGCCTTTGGCGATGATGCCGACAATGCCGGAAATCAACAGGTACAGGGCAACGCCGGAGACGACCACCCAAATGGTGATGCGCCCCATCGACACATCACTCTTCTTCTTCTCGTCATCGCCGGGAAGCTTCAAATCACTCATAACCTCACCCTACTTGACGAGCGGGAAGAGGATGGTCTCCCGAATACCCAGGCCCGTGATGGCCATCAGTAGTCGGTCGATTCCCATACCCATACCACCGGTTGGCGGCATACCGTATTCGAGCGCACGCAAAAACTCTTCGTCCAGACGCATGGCCTCAACGTCGCCACGGCTGGCCAAAATGGCCTGCTCAACAAAACGCTCACGCTGAATCACCGGGTCAACCAGCTCGGAGTACGCGGTGGCCAGCTCGAAGCCACGAATGTAGAGGTCCCACTTCTCCACAACACCGCTCTTCTCGCGGTGTTCACGCACCAGAGGTGAGGTGTCGAGCGGAAAGTCCATCACAAAGGTCGGCGCAACCAGGCTGGGTTTCACAAAGTGTTCCCACAGTTCCTCAACGAGTTTTCCGTGGGTGGGCAAATGAACTTCGACACCAGCGGATGCCGCCAGCGCGAGCAGCTCCTCCAGCGAGGTCTGCGGCGTGATGGTCACTCCGGCTGCCTCGGACAGGGAGTCGTACATTCCGATGCGAGCCCACTGGCCGCCCAGGTCGTACTCGGTGCCGTCGGCCCACACCACGGTGGTGGATCCGGCAACGGCGACGGCCGCGTTCTGGATCAGCTCCTGGGTGAGGTCAGCCATCTGGTGGTAGTCACCGTAGGCCTGGTAGGCCTCGAGCATGGCGAACTCGGGCGAGTGGGTGGAGTCTGCACCCTCGTTACGGAAGTTGCGGTTGATCTCAAACACTCGGTCGATGCCACCAACAACGGCACGCTTGAGGAACAGTTCCGGCGCGATGCGCAGGTACAGCTCGGTGTCGAAGGCGTTGGAGTGGGTGACGAAGGGGCGGGCGGCCGCGCCCCCGTGCATCGTCTGCAGCATCGGGGTTTCGACTTCGAGGTAGTCGTGAGAAGCGAAGGTGGCGCGCAGCGACGCGTTGACGGCGGCGCGGGCGCGCACAACGTAGCGGGCCTTGTCGCGCACAATCAGGTCGAGGTAACGGCTACGCACCCGGGCTTCGTCGCTGAGTTCGTTGTGCAGGTTGGGTAGCGGCAGGATCGCCTTGGACGCGATCTGCCACTCGGTGGCCATGACAGACAGTTCGCCGCGGCGGCTGGAGATCACCTCACCGGAGACAAAGAGGTGGTCGCCAAGGTCAACAACCTCTTTCCAAAGCGCCAGCGACTCCTCGCCGGCAACAGCGAGGCTGACCATGGCCTGGATACGGGATCCGTCGCCTGCCTGCAGGGTGGCGAAGCAGAGCTTGCCGGTGTTGCGTAAAAAGACAACACGTCCGGCAACACCAACGGTGATTCCGGTGACGGCGTCGGTCTCAATGTGTCCGAACTGTTCGCGCACGGCCTGCACCGAGTGGGTGATGGGAACTCCCACCGGGTAGGCGCCGAGCCCTGCCTCGATGAGGCGCTCGCGTTTGGCCAGTCGCACGGCCTTCTGCTCCGAGATTTGGGTCTCGGTCAGCTCTGGCTCGAGGTCAGTCAATGAAAACTCCTGAAGGTTGCGGGGTGAAAAGGGGCGCGCGGGTTAGGCGAGAACGATGCGCTGGTTGTCGATAAGACGGGTGGATCCGACGGTTGCGGCGATCAACACCGTCGCCGGCCCGCGGTATCCGTCATCACAGGGCAAAAAGGTGTCCGGGTTCACAATTTTGAGGTAGTCGAGTTTCACCAGCGACTCCCCCATGAGTGTTCCCTGCGCTGCGGCAACAACCGCGTCAATACCGCGGTCGGCGGAGGAGCCGGCTGCTTCAAGCGCCTGGGACAGCGCTCGGGCGGCGTGTGTTTCTTTCTCGTCCAAGAACCGGTTGCGGCTGGAGAGCGCCAACCCGTTGTCGTCGCGGACGGTGTCAACCACGTCAACACGAACGGGAAAGTTGAGGTCGCCAAGAAGCCTGCGCACCAAAAACACCTGCTGGGCGTCTTTCTGGCCAAACACCACCGTGGCGGGGCGGATGATGTTGAGCAGCTTGCTGACCACGGTGAGCATGCCGTCAAAGTGGCCGGGGCGGGAGCGGCCCTCGTAGAGACCGCCAACTGTGCCAGCGGTGACCTTGGTTTCGATTTTGCCCGTGGGGTACATCTCCTCCACCGAGGGGGCGAACACAAACGGCACCCCGAGGGCGTGCAGAGTGTCAATGTCGGCGTCGAGGGTGCGCGGGTACGCGTCGAGGTCTTCGGCCGGTCCGAACTGCAGCGGGTTCACAAAAATGGACACCACAACCGATTGGCCGAGCTCGAGGGCGCGCTCAACCAGAGCGATGTGTCCGGCGTGCAGGGCGCCCATGGTGGGCACCAGCCCGACGGTGAGCCCGGCCGCCCGGGCCTGGTCGAGCGCCTTGCGCAGCGCCGCCTTCTCGTGCACCACCGTGGCGCCGACCGGCACGTCGAGACCGGCCGGGAGGCTGCGGCCGGCCAGGCGGGCCGCCTCGGCGGCCAGGGCCAGGTAGGCCGGACGGTCGGCCTCGGCCAGGACGGCGAGATGGGC